>JAGHYO010000060.1 GCA_017743605.1 Thermoflexus sp.
CGCCGTTACTTGGCTCATCCCCACTATGTCCTCCAGCCAACTGCGTAACTCCTAATGATGATAGCCCCGTTCGCCGCGTGCGGAGAGGAGCGCAGCCAACTGCGTAACTCCTACCTCAATGTAACGCTGCACCGCTTCCCATCCCGGGCTTCCGGGATAGCGGGGGCCCATGGCCAGCTGGGCCTGCACGTGGCGGAAGGCCTCCCGGCCGTCGAAGGTCCGCTCCCCGGCCGGGGCGGAAGAGCGGCACGCCCCGATCAGGAGCAGGATCAGCAACCCGAGCCGGGACAACAGTCCCCGGCGCATTCTCACCTCTCCTCACGCGCCTAGCCGGCTCAGGCGCCCAGCGTGGGCGAGGATCAGCGGCATCAAATCCGTGGCCATGAAGATCCCCAGCCCGCCGGTCCGGCACGCGCGCTCCCCGAAGCTCGGCACCCCATCCGGCCGCGCCGTCCGCGGCGCCCACAGCAGCACGGGCACCGGATGCCAGGTATGGATGCGCAGGGCTGCCGGGGTGGAGTGATCCCCTGTGATCACCAGGACATCCGGGCCGCGCTCTAGCAGGATCGGGAGCGCGGCGTCCACCGCTTCGATCACCCGGGCCTTGGCGGCGAAGTCGCCATCTTCTCCCCGGCTGTCCGTAGGCTTGATGTGGATGAAAAAGAAGTCGAAGTGTTCCCAGCGGGCTGTCGCCTCTTGAAAGAGCGCCTCGGGGCTCTCCCCGTGGACCTCCAATACCTCCATCCCCACCAGGCGGGCGACCCCGCGATACATCGGGTAGGCGGCGATGGCGGCGGCCCGGAGTTTATATACCTCCGAAAAGCGAGGAAGACGCGGCGGACCGTCGAACCCCCGCAGGGTGACCATGTTGGCCGGGTGGGCGTCGGTCAGCAGCGCCCGCGCCTGCTCGATCCACCGGTTGACCAGCGCGGCGGTGCGCTCCGCCTCGGGCTGAAGGGGGCGAACGGGGAGGGGCAGCACGCCGGTTTTGCCGGGGTCCGTCTCCGTGAGGGCCGGGGAGAGCCCTTCCCCGCGCAGGACCAGGACGAAGCGGTGCTCCTTGACCGGCTCGACGAGCGCTTCCACGCCCTCCAGCCGGATGGTCCGCAGCCGCTCTACGAGGCGCGCGTTCACCTCGGTGGGGATCCGGCCGGCCCGCCGGTCGACGATGCGGCCCTCCGCATTGACGGTGACGAAGTTGCCCCGCGCGGCGATGTCGTGAGGTTCCAGGGGGAAGCCGATCCCGAGGGCCTCCAGCACGCCCCGGCCCACGGGGTAGCGCAGCGGATCGTAGCCGAAGAGGGCGAGATGGGCGTAGCCGCTCCCCGGGGCCAGCCCCGGCCGCACCGGGATGTGCAGCCCCAGCGTCCCTTCCGCGGCGAGGCGGTCCATGTTCGGCGTGCGGGCGGCCTCCAGCTCCGTAGGCCCGCCCAGCTCCACCGGCATCCCGCCCAACCCATCCATCACCAGCAGGACGATCTTCGTCGTCCCCTCGGTCGCCAGCTCCGCGATGAGAGAGAGGTCCGCCATGGGAACTTCCTCCGTGCTTCAGGGTGACGATTCCGGGAGTCCGGGCACCGCTCATTCCCCTTGCAGCGCCTGGATCCGCTCTCGCAGCCTGCGGGCCAGCGGGAGCACCGTTTCCGGTGGCCCGTTGTCGGCTGTCAGCTCCCGGAGCAACTCAAAGTCCGTCCGCACCTGTTGCACCTCCACCGGGCGGGTGAAGGACAGATGCCTGCTCGCCCGATCGAAAGCGGAGCGGGCCCGTTGTAGGGCCCCCTGGGCCGCGCCAGGGGCAGTCGGATATATCTCCATGAACATGTCGAGCTGGCGCATTGTTTCCCGCAGCGACCGACGGGCCAGTGCAACTGTCTCTGCCTCCTCCCGCGGCCGCAGCGCCCAGACCAGCCCGCCGATCAAGCCGAGACCGGCAGCCGCCACGGCCAGGGCAAGGGGCCATCGCGTCCGTCGCCATGGCATCATGGAACCTCCAGGGTCCCCAGGATCTCCAAGCCTTCATCTTAGCGGGACCGTGAGCTCGTGTCCAGCGCCGTCCCGAGCGCTGAGGTGGTGTCTATCCGAAGGGAGGAGGCGATGCGGCCGATCCATCTGCTCCTACTTTCCTTTGCGCTCATCGGAGGGCTCTTTCAGCTTGCGACGCCGCTGTTTGAGGCGTCTGATGAGCCGTGGCATGTGGGGATGGCGGCCCACCTGGCGCGAGGCGGGGGATTGCCGGTGCAGCGGCCCGGCGAGGAGACGCCCTGGCGGCAGGAGGGCAGCCAGCCGCCGCTCTATTACGCGATGCTGGCCGCTTTCTCCCGCCTTTTCCGCTGGCCCCTGGAGGACCTGGAGGCCGTGCGCATAGAGAACCGGCATCCGTCCCCGGGGAACGCGGAACTGCCGGACAACAAGAACATGGCCCTGCACGGCTCCTGGGAGCGGTTCCCCTGGCAGGGGGCGGTGGGCACCCTGCATCGGTGGCGCCTGATCTCCCTGCTCCTCGGGCTGATCGCCGTCGGGGCGATCTACGCCGCGGTCCGGACGGTGGCCCCTGGCCGCCCGGGCTGGGCCCTGGGGGCGGCCGCGCTGACCGCGTGGAACCCAATGTTCCCCTTCGTGATGGGTGCGATCAATAATGATGCGCTCGTCAACGCCCTGTCTGCCCTGACCCTGTGGGCGCTGGCCCGTCTCTGGCGATACGGGATGAGGTGGCCCCGCGCCATCCTCCTCGGGCTTCTGCTGGGACTGGCCGCCCTGAGCAAGCTCAGCGGCCTGGCCCTCTGGATCTTCACCGCCGGTGTGCTCCTCGCCCTCGCATGGGAAAGGCGCTTTCCCGTTCACTCGCTGCTCTTGCGCGGAATCCTGATCTACGCGATCGCCGGCCTCCTCTCCGGATGGTGGTTCCTGCGCAACTGGGTGCTGTATGGGGATCCCACCGGGCTGAATGTGATGTTAGAGATAGTCGGCCGCCGCGATTTAAGCACCTTCGCGCAGTTACCTGCTGAGGCCCGTGGTTTCGTCTGGACTTTCTGGGCGGTGTGGGGTCAGGTGAATATCTTGGCCGATCCACCGGTATATATTTTCCTGGAATCCTGGCTGCTCTTATGTGCAGTCGGGGGATTGCTCGCAATACGAAAGGCGTGGCGAGAACCGGATCCAGAGGCACAAGTTCTCTGGGTGGGAGCTGTTGGCTACACCACTTTGGTCCTCGTCGGGCTGGTGCGCTGGACTTCTATGACCCTTGCCTCCCAGGGTCGGTTGATGTTCCCGGCCATCGGCCCTATCTCCTGGATGCTCTGGGTCGGCTGGGAGTCCATCGTGGAGCGCTCCATCCCCTGGGGGCGGACCGTCGGGCGATGGGCCCCGGCGGTGATCTGGATGGCGGTGGCCTGGATCGCGCCGATCCGCTACATCGCGCCGACCTATGCGGGCCCCACACCGATCCGCGAGCTCCCTCCGCAGGCCCGACGGGTGGAGGCCGTCTTCGGCGATCGCTTGCGCCTGCTGGGCTACCTCCCCGGCGCAGCGACGCCCGGCCGCGCGCTCCGCTTGACGTTGTTCTGGGAGTGCCTGGAGCCCACCGCCCGGCCGTGGAGCGTCTTCCTGCATCCGGTTCGAACCCCTCTGGTTCAGGATGTCCGGCAGGTGGATCGCCATCCCGGCCGCGGCCTGTTCTCCACCACCGATTGCCGCCCCGGCTTCCGCTTCGCCGATCCATACTGGGTGCCCATCGGAACCGGCAACACCCCGCCGGCGGTGATCCGCCTGCATGTAGGCCTCTATGAGGCGGACACCGGCTGGATCGCCCCGGCGCAGGATGGCCGGGGGCGGCCGATCGAGTACGTGATCTTAGAGGCGGGGAAGCTGCGAGGGACCTCCTTGCTGTCCCCTGCGACGCCCCTGGATGCGCGGGTCGGGCCAGCCCGCCTGATCGGCGTCGACCGCCCGGCGGAGGTCCGACGCGGGGAGGTGGTGACGGTAACCCTCTATTGGCGGATCGAGGCGGTCCCTTTGACGGAGTGGCGGGTCTTCCTCCATTTAGGGGATCCCGATCAGCCGCCCTGGGCCCAGCACGATGGCCCCCCGGCCTGGGGAGAGCTGCCTTCCGCGTGGTGGGAGCCCGGCGATCGCTTCGCCGACCCGCATCCCCTCCAGATCCCGATGGATCTGCGGCCGGGTCTCTACGGCCTGCGCGCCGGCCTCTATCGACCGGACGGCGAACGCGCCGAGGTCATCATGCCAGACGGCGAACGCCCGCCCCATCGGGCGGTGGAGCTGGGGGTGATCCGGGTGCTCCCGTGATCCGGTGGGAGAAGAGGGCCCAGCGACGGTCCTCGTTCCTGATCGAGAGTTCGGCTATAATTTGGGGCAACTGGACGGGTCATCCTGGGAGAGGATCCGAAGCCCATGGATCTCACTGATCTGATCCTGTTGCCCATCGCCTTCCTGGGCGCGACCGTTGCCGCCTTTTGGATGAGCATGGTGATCTGGACCTTCCGGGACATCCGGTCGCGCACCCGGGATCTGCCGACTCAGTTTCTGGCCACCCTGCTGGTGGCGGCGCTGAACGTCCCGGGCCTGCTGATTTACCTGATCCTGCGTCCCCGGGAGACACTGGCGGAGGCCTATGAGCGGGCCCTGGAGGAGGAGCTGATCCTCCAGACCCTGGAGGAGATCGAGCAGTGCCCGGCCTGTGGCCGCCGGGTGAAGGCGGATTTCATCGTCTGCCCTTACTGCCATACCCGCCTCAAGCAACGCTGCCCGCGATGCCAGCGGCCGCTTCGGCTGGAGTGGACGCTCTGTCCGTATTGCGGGATCAGCATAGGTGGGGCCGTCCCCTCTCCGGCCCTCGCCGCTCCCGCTCGGGGCGCTTCCATCAGCCCGGAGTGAGCAGATCGTCGATCGTCTTCCGGAGCTTGAGGAGAGGAGGAGATGGGGCGATATCAGCCACCGGACGCGCTGGCTTTCCCGAGGTTTGCGGGGATCCGCACCTTCATGCGCCTACCCCACGTTCAGAGCCCCGAGGGGGTGGATGTGGCCATCGTGGGGCTCCCTTTCGACACCGGGGCCATCTTCCGGGTGGGCGCTCGCTTCGGCCCGGAGGCCATCCGCAGCGCCTCGGTCCTCCTGCGCCCCTATCATCCGTTTCTCCGGGTGAACCTCTTCGAACACCTCTCTGTGGTCGACGCCGGGGATGCTCCCGTGGCCCCCGGCTTCATAGAGGATTCCCTGCGGCGCATCGCAGAGTTCCTGATGCCGTGGGCCGCCGCCAGGGTGATCCTCATCGGGCTGGGCGGGGACCACTCGGTGCTCCTGGGAGAGCTACGGGCGGTGGCCACCGCTTACGGTCCGGTGGCGCTGGTTCAGCTTGACAGTCATCCTGATACTTGGGACGCTCATTTCGGTCATCGTTACACCCACGGCACGGTGGTGCGACGGGCCATCGAAGAAGGTCTGGTCCTTCCTCAGCGATCCATCCAGGTGGGGCTGCGCGGGTCGATCTATGGCCCGGAGGACTGGGAGGCAGTTCGGGCCCTAGGTTTAGAGATCGTGACGGCCGGGGAGGCGCGGGCTCTGGGGCTGGAGGGCACTGCCCGCCGCATCCTCCAGCGGGCGGGGGATCATCCTACGTTCCTTTCCGTGGACATTGATTTCTTCGACCCGGCCTATGCGCCGGGCACTGGCACGCCGGAGGTGGGCGGCTTCGCCTCGTGGGAAGGCCTGGCCCTCTTGCGGAGTCTCATCGGCCTGCCGCTGGTGGGAATGGACGTGGTGGAGGTGCTGCCGGCCTACGATCCGGCGGGGATCACCGCCCTCTTAGCGGCCAGCGTCGTTTACGAGGGGCTGGCGTTGCTGGCCGCCCGCCGGCGGGATGGCCTTCCTGCCGTCGCGTTGCTCGGCGCCCAGCCGGAAGGCCTGTGAAGCCGGAACCGGGTCCACCTCGGAAAGAGAGGCTCCCAGGATGGTTCACGCGGTGGGGCTGCGGGAGGTGAGCAAGCGCTTTGGAGAGGCGGAGGCCCTCCATCAGGTCCCCCTGCAGATCCGGGAAGGGGAGTTCTTCTCGTTGCTCGGCCCTTCAGGATGCGGGAAAGCCACCACCCTGCGCATGATCGCTGGCTTCGAGCGGCTGGATGCCGGCGAGATCCTGAGCCGTGGCCAGCGCACGCATGAGGCGCCCCCTTTCCACCGCCCGGTGAACGCCGTCTTCCAGCACCACGCGCTCTTCTCTCATACGACGGTCTTAGAGAACGTCGCCTTCGGCCCGGAGATGAAGCGCCTCCCCCGGGAGGAGATCTGCTATCAGGTGGCGGAGGCCATGCGCCTGGTGCGCCTGACCGGCCTGGAGAACCGTCATCCCCGTCCGCTTTCTGGTGGTCAGCAGCAGCGGTTGGCCCTGGCCCGCGCCTCGGTCAACCGCCTGGCGGCGCTGCTCCTCGACGAGCCGCTGGGCGCCCTGGACTTCAAGCTGCGCAAGGAGATGCCGCTGGAACGGAGGAACCTCCAGCATTAGGTCGGCATCACGTTCATCTACGCTTCTGCTCTTCGGCGCCTTCTTGACCTTCGTGGTGCTCTCCCTGATCGCCTGGCGTCGCTTATGATCACGAAGATGAAATCATCGGAGATCCGCCCGACCCCGAAAGGTTCCCATCGGCGGGCCCGACCGCCGATGGCCCATCCTCGCCCGGAGCGCTCCGCTGGGCGGTTGAGAAGAGTTCTGCCCGGCCTCGGAGGGGTCGCCTTGCTGGTGCTGGGGGCTCTCCTGGGCGGCCTGGGGATCGTCTGGGGTTCGCAGATCCTCTCCTCCAGCCCCGAACCCTACCTGGCACCCCAGCCAACTTCCTCCGCCCGCATCCCCCGGGTGGGTCTGGTGGCGGGGCATCTGGGGCACGACAGCGGGGCGGTCTGTGCCGACGGACTCACCGAGGTCAAGGTCAACACGGCCATCGCTCGAGAAGTGGCCCGCCGCCTGGAGGACCTGGGATATCAGGTGGACCTCCTGGAGGAGTTCGACCAGCGGCTGAACGGCTATCGGGCAGCGGCTTTGCTCTCCATCCACGCCGACTCCTGCGAATACATCAACGATCAGGCGACCGGCTTCAAGGTGGCCCGGGCTCAGGCCGACACCGTGCCGGAGCAGAGCGATCGCCTGGTGGCCTGCCTGATCTCCGCCTACCAGCAGCGCACTGGGTTGCGCTTCCACGCCAACAGCATCACCTACGATATGACCGATTACCACGCTTTCCGGGAGATCGACCCCCGCACCCCCGCGGCCATCATCGAGACCGGGTTCCTCTACCTCGATCGAAGGATCCTCACCGAAGGGCGGGAGCGGGTGGTGGAGGGCATCGTGGAGGGTCTGCGCTGCTTTTTAGAAGGCCAGTGAGGGGCGGTCCGCCAGGGAGACCGTCCGGGAAGGCCTCCCCGGCGTTTTCAAAAGTCCGGTTCTTACGGGACCGGCTGCTCCACCGGCCGACGGAACCACGTCCGCCACTCCCGCTTCTCCCAGACCACCAGGATGGGCGCTGCGTTGAAGAGCGAGGAATAGGTTCCGCTGATCATCCCAATGAGCAGCGTGGCGATGAAGTGCCGGATCGTCGTCCCCCCGAAGAGGAGCAGGGCAACCAAGGTAAAGATCAGCGTCAGCTGGGTGTTGAGCGAGCGGTCCAGGGTTTGCAGGATGCTGTGGTTGACGATCCGCTCGTAGGGCTCGCCGCGATAGCGGAGCAGGTTCTCCCGGATCCGGTCGAAAACCACGATGGAGTCGTGCACGGAGAAGCCGATGACCGTGAGCACCGCGGTGAGGAAGAGGGCGTCCACCTCCCACCCGAAGACCCTTCCGAAGATAGAGGCCGCGCCCACCACCACCGCTATATCATGCACCAGGGCTAAGATCGCTGCCACGCCGTAGCGGAAGGCGTGAGGGACCTGACGGAAGGCGAAGGTGAGGTAGAGCATGATGGCCAGGGCGGCCATGGCCACCGCCACCAGGGCGCCTTGTGTGACCTCGGCGCCCACCGTGGGCCCCACGGACTCGAAGCGCTCCAGGACGACATCGCCGTAACGGGCGCGCAAGGCATCCATCACCCGGGCCTGGGTCGCGGCGTCCATCTCCTGGGTGCGGATGATCAGCGTCCCCTGCAGGGAGGGCTGGACCCGGATGTTGGCCACGGCAAAGCCCGCAGCCCCTCCCACGATCCCGCTCACCTCCTCGCTGGAGGGCGCCACCCCCGAAGGGAGGCGGAGCTCCAGCATGGAGCCGCCGGTGTAATCGATGGCCAGAGGGAGCCGGTAGAGGGCCAGGGAGATCAGGCCTGGCAAGATCACCAAAAGGGAGAGGGCGAAATACCAGTATCGCTTGCCGATGATGTCGATCATCCGTCGCCTCACGGTTCGAGAAGTTCAGGGATATATCCGCAGCACACGGGCGGGCGCTTCAGAGCCCGAACCATCCCCGGTGGACCCCGGGGCGGATGCGATCCAGCAGCACGTGGAGGAAGGCCCGGGTTACCCAGATGCCGGTGAACAGGCTGGCGGCCACCCCGATGGCCAGGGTCAGGGCGAACCCCCGCACCATGCTGGCCCCGAAGTTCAACCCGAAGATGTAGAGGATGGAGCACGTGATCAGGGTGGCGATGTTGGAGTCCCGGATGGAGGGCCAGGCCCGCTCGAAACCGTAGTCGAGGGCCATGGCGAGATCCCGCCCGGCGCGGAGCTCCTCCTTCAGCCGCTCAAAGATCAAGATGTTGGCGTCCACCGCCATCCCGATGGAGAGCACAAACCCGGCGATCCCGGGCAGGGTCAGGGTCACCGGGAGCAGCTTGAAGACGGCGAAGACCAAGGCAGCGTAGATGCCGAGGGCCAGCACCGCCAGCACCCCGGGGACGCGGTAGTAGAGGATCATGAACAGGGCGACGGTGGCAAACCCGACGATGCCGGCGATCAGGCTGCGCCGGATGGACTCTTGCCCCAGGGTCGGGCCGATGTTGCGGGTGTCCACGATCTTGAGCGGCACCGGCAGGGCGCCGTAGCGGAGGGTCACCGCCAGGGCTTCGGCGTCCGCCACAGTGCTCCCGGAGCCCATCCGGATCACCCCCTGGCCCTGAGTGATCGGCTCCTGGATCACCGGACAGGAGATGACTTTCTTGTCCAGCACGATACAGAGGTAGCGCCCTACGTTCCGGGATGTGTATTCTGCGAAGAGCCGCGTGCCCTCAGCGTCCAGGGTGAAGGCCACCTCTGACTGCCGGAACTCATCCAGCTGGGGCCGGGCGCTGCGCAGGTTCCGGCCGGTCATAACCGTCCGGTAAACCGGCTCCGTCGGCCCAAAGGGCGCCGTTCCGGTCAGCTCTGATGTCTCCGTCAGGGCGGGAGTGGGGTCGAGGGACGGCGTGGCCGTGGCTGGCGCGCTTCCGGGGATCGGAGGGTCCATGCTGGTGCGGATAGTGGCGCCTTCCGGGATGGGGGTTGCGCCGGCGTCCACGAACTCCAGCAGGCCGGTCTGCTTGATCGTGTTCACGGCCTGCTCCAGGTTCGTAATCCCAGGCAATTCCACGACGATCCGCCGCGTTCCGGCGATCTGGACGACGGGCTCGGTGACGCCCAGGGCGTTCACCCGGTTCTCGATGATCCGGCGCGTGTCCTCCAGGTTGCTCCGGTCCACGGGCTGGTTCGGCGGGACATCCGCCTCCAGGAGGATCTGGATGCCTCCTTGGAGGTCCAAGCCGAGCACGGTGCGGATCTCCCGCTGCAGCCCCAGGAAACCGATCTCAATCCGGGTCTCCGAGAAGTCCACCCATAGGGCGAAGACGACCAGCAGACCGATCAGCGCCAGCCAGAGGTTCCAGTTGCGCATCCGGAAATTCACCTTGGATTGGGTTGTCTCATTCCGTTGTCGGGAGGATCCCGCAAGCGCTGGCCCTTCCCTCCCGGCTTTCTCAACGATCAACACCAAAGAAAGCAGTTTGATTATAGGAAGCGGGAAGGGTGAATGCAAGCCCTTCCGGCTCCGGCCGGGCGGTCCTCTCGAGAGAACGTTGCTTGCGTGGTGCTTATGGGGGTAGGATATTTCCTTTGAGCATCTTTCTTTGAGGAGGAAGCGATGGGGGGACAGGGTTGGACTTCCGGTTCTTGGAGACGGTGGGCGGTGATCGGCGCGCTGGTGGTGCTTCCCGCGTGTCTCTGCACGTTCTGTGCGGTCAGCGGTCTGGGAGCCACACTTCTGGGGGCTGTGGGTCTGGCAGGCCTGATCGCCCAGGAGGTCCAGCCAGCTCAGGAGGCTGCGGAGCAGTTCCTCAGCGCTTTGCAGGACGAGCAATGGGAGGCCGCCTATGACCGTTGCGCCCCATCCTTCCGGCAACAGCTGGGCAGTCCTGAGGAGCTGGCCCGGCGGTATGGGGGCGATCGCCGGCCGGTCGGGTGGTCTTTCTCCCGTTGGAATGTAGAAGTCCAGAATGGAGTCCGACAGGTAAATCTGGGGGGAACCCTCACGACAGTGAGTGAGGAGAAATTTGCCTTGTCCATGGAGCTTCGCGCGCGCGCCGTCGGGTCCGGCGAGATCTGGGAGGTCAGCGCGTTCACAATCGAATGAAGGGGGACGTGGCGGATGCGGAGAGTGCGTCCCCGCATTGTCGGAAGCCTAAGCAGACGTAGACCAACTGCTCACCATTGGCCCGCATAGGTGGGGAGGGCATTCCCCTCATCTGCCCAACCCGACAGAATTGGGACGCGCCCCCAGCCGAGGGGTGTGTCCCAATTTTGTCGGGCGAGGTAAGATAGGGGCAGGAGGTGGATC
>JAGHYO010000061.1 GCA_017743605.1 Thermoflexus sp.
GGCCCGCACCGGGGGCGGGGTCAGATAGGCCTCAGCGGTAGCCAGGCCCTTCGCCCGCAGCTGGGCGCCGACGCTCTGGTCCGTGAACCGGCCTCGCTGCACGGCTCGCAGGGCCTCCTCGAAGAAGCGGCGCGGCGGCCACGGCAAGCGGGCCGCGTGCTGGACGATCTCTTCCAGGATGGGCTCGGGGAGCTGGCAGGCCCGCTCGAACAGCGCCAGGAATAGGCGGTGGGTCAGCCGGGCGTCCTCCAGGGCCCTGTGCGCCACCTCCACCGGGATCCCCAGGTCGCGGGCCAGGTGAGAGAGGCTGTGGCCACCCGCGTACGGAACCAGGATGGCGGCGAGCTCGTACGTATCCAAGGCCTCGTTCTGGTGGAAGAGGCCGTGGCGGCGCAGGAAGGCCAGGTCCTGATCGATGGAGTGTCCCACCAGGACGGCGTCCCCCACCAGTGCCCGGAGGCGAGGGAGCAGGGCCCGCAACGGCGGCGCCTGCTCTGCCTCCTCGGGCCGGATGCCGGTGAGCTCCACGACGGCGGGCGGGATGGGGCGCTCGGGGCGGACCAGCGTCCCCCAGGCGTCCAGGACCGTCTCCCCCCGGAACCTCACCACGCCGATCTCAATGATAGCGTCGGTCTCCGGATCCAGGCCGGTGGTTTCCAGATCGAGGGCCACAAAAACAGAGCGCATCGCTGCAAGGGCCTTTCGCAGAACTCATTACGAAGCGGAGGGACAGGACGCGCGGGGTCCATTCCCTCCGGCGAAACAGCACGGGGGGCAGGCGTTCCGGCCTGCCCCCCGTGGTATGGATTTCCGCGTTCATCACAGGTCGATGGCGGTGGTGACCGCCTCGGCCAGGGTGGGGCCGGTGCCGCCGCGGGACATGCCCTCTGTCCCGCGCTTCTCGGCATAATACTTGAATCCGGTCCCGGCCGGGATCAGGCGCCCGATGATCACGTTTTCCTTCAGGCCGCGCAGCTCGTCGATCTTGCCCTCTAGAGCTGTCCCGGCCAGCACCCGGATGGTGTGCTGGAAGGAGGCCGCCGAGAGGAAGGAGTCCGTGGCCAGGGCGGCCTTGGTGATGCCCAGCAGGACCTGGCGGGCAGTGGCCGGGCGCTTGCCCTCAGCGACCAAGCGCGCGTTGATGTCTTGGAGGAGCAAGCGATCCACCAGGTCGCCGGGCAGGAAGTCCGTGTCGCCCGGATTGATGATCTGGACCTTGCTCAGCATCTTGCGGATGATGATCTCGAAGTGTTTGTCGTTGATGTTCACGCCCTGGGAGCGGTAGACCTTCTGGATCTCGCTGAGCAGGTAGAGCTGCACGGCCTCCCGTCCGAGCAAGTTGAGGATGCGGTGCGGGTTCTTGGGCCCCTCGGTGAGGGCGTCGCCGGCCTTCACCTTCTGGCCCTCCTCCACCAGGAGACGAGCCGTGGCCGGCACATCGTATTCCCGCTCCTCGCGGACCTCATAGACCACCTTGAGGGGCTCGCCTTTCTGGTAGACCACTCGGCCGCTGTGCTGGGCGACGATCTGCTGGTCGCCCCGGCTGGCCAGCACTTGGCCGTCGCTCACGGTCTGGCCATCCTCCACCTTGATGGACCAGTTGCCGGGGATCTCGTAGACGTCTTCGCGGAGCTCGCTCTTCACGAGGCGGATCCGCCGCAGCCCCTCCTCGGCACGGTAGATGTGGACTACGCCGTCGATGTCGGCGATTAGGCCCTCGCCCTTGGGGTGCTTGCGGGCTTCGAACAGCTCCTCCACCCGTGGCAGACCCTGGGTGATGTCGGCCACACCGGCCACGCCGCCGGTGTGGAAGGTCCGCAGGGTGAGCTGCGTTCCTGGCTCGCCGATGGACTGAGCCGCGATAATCCCCACGGCAGCGCCCACGTCCACCAACCGGCCTGTGCCCAGGTCACGCCCGTAGCAGTGAGCGCAGATCCCATAGCGGAGCTGGCAGGTCATCGGTGAGCGCACGTAGACCTCCCGCGCCCCCACCATTTCGATGCGCTCCGAGAGCACTTCGTCGAGGAGGGCGCCGGTGTCGGCGATGAGGGCTCCCGTCTTCGGGTCGAACACAGGGGCGGCCAGGACGCGGCCAAAGATCCGCTCCTTAAGGGTCTGCCCGCCCACGTCGTCGCTCGCCCGGATCCAGATGCCTGAGCGGGTGCCGCAATCTTCGGCGTTGACGATGATGTCCTGGGCCACGTCCACCAGACGCCGGGTGAGGTAGCCGGCGTCGGCCGTGCGCAGGGCGGTGTCCGCCAGGCCCTTACGGGCGCCGTGGGTGGAGATGAAATACTCGATGGTGGTGAGGCCCTCGCGGAAGTTCGAGCGGATGGGCAGCTCAATGATCCGCCCCGCCGGATCCGCCATGAGGCCGCGCATGCCGGCCAGCTGGGCGACCGGCTGGAAGCCACCCTTGGTGGCGCCGGAGACAGCCATGATGGTCACGTTGTTGTCCGCGCCGATCGTCTGCTTGACGGCCTCGGCGATCTCGTTGGTGGCCCGCTGCCAGAGGTCGACGACGCGGTTATAGCGCTCCTCGTCGGTGAGGAGGCCGCGCCGATACTGGCGCTCCACTTCCGCCACCAGGGCCTCGTAACGGGCCAGCATCTCCCGCTTGGTCAGCGGGATCTCCAGGTCGGCCACGGCGATGGTGACGCCTGAGCGGGTGGCGTACTGGAAGCCGGTGTCCTTCAGCCGATCCACCATATCCACCGTGGCCTCGGGACCCAGCCACTGGAAGCACTGGGCCACCAAGTCCTTCAGCCGGCCCTTGTCCATTGTCTGGTTCACGAAGCGCAGCGCCTCGGGCAGGACCAGGTTGAAGAGGACCCGGCCCACGGTGGTCTCGATCAGCCGCGGGCGGGGCTGGCTGTCTGGATAACGCTGCCCGTTCTCGTCATACACCGTCTGGGTGTAGACCCGGATGGGGGTGTGCAGGGAGATCTTCCCCAGCTGGTAGAGCAGCTCCACCTCCTCCAGGCTGGCGAAGACACGGGTCGGGCGGGCGGCCCCATCGGGCGGGCTCATCGTCAGGTAGTAGCAGCCCAGCACCATGTCCTTGGTGGGCCCGACCACCGGCTCCCCATTGGCCGGCAGCAGAAGGTTTTTGCTGGAGAGCATCAGGTTTCGAGCCTCCCAGACCGCCTTCTCGGAGAGGGGGACGTGGACGGCCATCTGGTCCCCGTCGAAGTCGGCGTTGAAGGCGGCGCAGACCAGGGGATGGATCTGGATGGCCTTGCCCTCCACCAGCACGGGCTCGAAGGCCTGGATGCCCAGGCGGTGGAGCGTGGGGGCCCGGTTCAGCAGCACAGGCCGCTCCTTGATCACCTCCTCCAGCACCTCCCAGACCTCAGGCCGCTGGCGCTCGATCAGCCGCTTGGCCCCCTTGATGTTGGTGGCGTAGTTATACTGGATCAGCCGGGCGATAACGAAGGGCTTGTAGAGCTCAAGGGCCATCGTCTTGGGCATGCCGCACTGGTGGAGCTTCAGCTGCGGCCCCACCACGATCACCGAGCGCCCAGAGTAGTCCACCCGCTTCCCGAGCAGGTTGCGGCGGAAGCGCCCCTTCTTCCCCCGCAGCATGTCGCTGAGGGACTTGAGCTCGCGGCGCCCGCGGCGGGACATGGCCTTGCCCCGCTGGGAGTTGTCGATGAGGGCGTCCACGGCCTCCTGGAGCATACGCTTCTCGTTGCGGATGATCACGTCCGGCGCCCCCAGCTCCAGCAGGCGCTTCAGGCGGTTGTTCCGGTTGATCACACGCCGGTAGAGATCGTTGAGGTCTGAGGTCGCGAAGCGCCCGCCGTCCAGCTGGACCATGGGCCGAAGGTCCGGCGGGAGCACCGGCAGGACCCGCAGGACCATCCATTCGGGCCGGTTGCTGCTGCGAAGGAAGGCGCGCACGATCTGGAGGCGCTTGATGGCCTTCTTGCGGCGTTGCTTGGACTTGGCCTGGCGGATCTCCTGCCACAGCTCCTTGGCCATCTGTTCGAGGTCCAGGCGCTGGAGGATGTCCAGGAAGGCCTCCGCCCCCATCTCCGCCTTGAAGACCTGGCCCCACTTGCTCTTCAGCTCGCGATACTTGTTCTCGCCCAGGAACTGCAAGGGGGCCAGGCTCACCAATTCATCGCGGTCCACCTGTATGCGCTGGCGCACCGCCTCGATCTCCCGGGCGGCCTGATCTTTCAGGGCGGCGATCTTCTCCTCGACCGCCTCCCGCAGCGCCTTCAGGGTTTCCTCCGCCCGGACCAGGGCACGGGAACGCTCCCCCGCCTCCCTCTCTTTGATTCGGTTCAGCTGCTCCTCCAGGATGCGCTTCAGGGCGGAGAGGTGCTCCCGGCCCACCGTCTCCCCCGCGTCAGCAATCACCTCGCCGGTAGGCTCGAAGACGATGGGGACACGGATGGTCTTCCCCAGTCGCTCCTCTATGCGGGCCTGGGTGCGCTGCGCCTCTCGCATTAACGCTTCGACCTCCGCATCCCACCTCTCCTCGATGCGGGCCTCCCGGTCCGCCAGCTTCTGGCGCTCCTTCTCTTCCAGCCTCCGGACCTTGGCCAAGAGGATCTCGATTTCCTTCTGGTATTTGGCCTCGACAGCGCGGCGCTCCCGCTCGAATTCCTCCTCCAGCCGCTTGAGGGCGCGTTGCCGTGCCTCCTCGTCCACCGTAGTGATCACATGCTGGGCGAAGTAGAGAACCCGATCTAAGTTGCGGCGCGAGATGTCCAGCAGCAACCCCAGGTAGGAGGGGACCCGGCGGGTATACCAAATGTGGGCGACCGGGGCGGCCAGGGTGATATGGCCCGTGCGTTCTCGGCGCACGGAGGCGCGGGTGACTTCGACCCCGCACTTTTCACAGATAATGCCTTTATAGCGGGGGCCCTTGTATTTCCCGCAATAGCACTGGTAATCCCGGGTCGGGCCGAAGATGACCTCGCAGAACAGCCCATCCTTCTCCGGGCGCAGCCGGCGGTAGTTGATGGTCTCCGGCTTGGTCACCTCGCCGTAAGACCACGACAGGATCTGTTCCGGCGAAGCCAGCGAGATGCGCAGCGCACGAAATTCCTTGGCCTCCACAGGCGCCTCCTTCATCCAGACAGTTCGAAGCGGTCAGAGATCCTTGGGAACTGGGAAGGTTCTCTGCTCCCAGAGCCGCCTGGTCACGCAACGCAAATTGGCTCCTCCGACCTCTTGCAGATCTACGCCGTCGTTGCGCACTCAGAAAGCAAAGATCGACTCGAATGGGGATCGCCAGCTCTGGACCTTAGCGTCTGCTCCAGTCGGCCTGAAGTCTGGATCCGCATCGAGCGGGACCGGGAAGGAGGCGCGCTGCGCTCTCCTTCTCCCGCCGTCCGCTTCGGGCCGCGTGCTGTAAAAGGCAGCAAAAGAGCCCACCCTGACCCTCTGGGGCCAGGGCATCGGTTCTCGTGAACGCCTGGGATGGAGAGATCGGGTCTTCATGAGGCTAAATTTAACTATACGCAGGAGGCCGGATTTTGTCAAATCGCGTCCCCTGGGGGTATATCTCGGGATCGTCGAAGGCCTTAGCGGACGTAGGCCAACTGCTCACAATTCGCCTGCATGGGTGAGCAAGAGCGATCCCCTTGCTTGCCCCTTGTGGCCCTCACCCGCCCAACCTGACAAAATCCCGACAAGACGAGGAGACACCTCCCCCTAAGCCATGTCTCGCGGGATCGGGGCGGGCTTCTCCGCCGGCCCCGAGGGGCCGGGTTCCCGCCGGGATCCGGTATAATGGAACCGGACGGGAGCCGGGATGGATGGATATCAGGCTCCCTCCTGAGATCATCTTGCAGCGTGGAGAACCAATGCGTTCGATGCCCCGCTGGTTCTGGATTCTGGTCGGCCTGGCGGCCGCCAGCGCGACGGGGGCCTTCTTCGCCTTCCTTTACACACGCCCGGCGGCCGCCGCTGTCCTCCGGGACATCTTGATCATCGCCCTGTCTCTGCAATTGACGCTGCTCGCTACGGTCACGACGTTCCTGATCTACCGCCTCATCCGTCTGATCGACTGGCTGCAAGAGGAGGTCCGGCCGATCCTGAGCCGCACGCAAGAGACCTTGAACACGGTGCACGGCACCAGCGCTTTCCTGAGCCGGCGTCTGGTCCGGCCGACCCTGGAAGTGGTCAGCATAGCGGCTGGGATCGCCTATGCGCTGAGGACCCTGGTTCGGCTGTTGCGGAGCTAAGGAATCTAATCCTCTGAGAAGGAGGTCCATCATGGCGGCACAGGAGAGCAGTGGGGAGTTTGGCGCGTTCCTCACTGGGTTTCTGACCGGCGCGCTGGTGGGCGCAGTGGCGGCGCTGCTGTTTGCACCGCGCTCGGGAGAGGAGACCCGGCGGCTGTTGCAGGAGCGAGGGATCGAGCTGAAGACTCAGGCCGAAGAGCTGGCCGCCCAGACCCGCTCACAGATGGAAGTGGCCCTCCTGGAGGCCCGACGCCGGGCCGAGGAGGCCGCCGCGGAGGCCCGCCGGCGGGCGGAGGAGATGCGGAAGTGGCTGGAGGAGAGCCGAGCGCAACTGGAGCAGATGCTCGCCCAGGTCCAGGGCGCTCCTTCAGCCCCCGCTGGAGGATCCCTGACGGAAGGCCCGTCGGCCTGAGGAGGGCCCGTTGACGGAGGCCGACTGGGTCGTCATTTACGAGGCCGGGAACCTGGTCGAAGGTCAGATGGTCCAGGCCTGGCTCCAGGGGGAGGGAATCCCGGCCCGACTTCGGTATGAAGCTCTCCACACTCTCATCGCCCCTGTCTCCAGTCCGGTGGAGGTGCTGGTGCCGTCCGCATGGACGGAGAAGGCCCGCGAGGTGCTATCGGAATCGGAAGGCCTCGAAGAGTGGGCCTCCGGAAGGCCCGGGTTCGGCTCCGATTGACGCCCCGGCAACCTTATGCTATCATCATCCCCGCATCCTGTTCCGAGGAAGGAGGCACATATTTCCGCCAGAAAGTATCGTGTGAATGAGGCCATCCGAGCCCGTCAGGTCCGCTTGATCGGCCCGGACGGGAAGCAAATCGGTGTGATTCCCCTGGTGGAAGCTCTGGCCTTAGCCCGTCAGCACGGCCTGGACCTGGTAGAGGTAGCTCCCCAGGTGGACCCACCGGTTTGTCGGATCATGGACTACGGCAAGTTCATGTATGAGCAGGCAAAGAAAGAGCGGGAGGCCCGCAAAGCCTTAAAGCAAATTGTGGTCAAGGAGATCCGTCTGCGGCCGACCACCGATCCCCATCACGTAGGGTTTAAGGTGCGGGACGCCCGTCGCTTCCTCACCGACGGCAACAAGGTGAAGGTCCAGGTTCGGATGCGGGGGCGAGAGATGACGCACCTACAGCTGGCCGCGGATATGTTGCGGCGCTTCGCAGAACAGGTGGGGGATGTGGGGGTGGTGGAGATCCCCCCGAACATGGAGGGCCAGAGCATGGTGATGGTGCTGGCCCCCCTGCGCCGGAAGGGGAGCCAGCCGGCAGAGCAGAAGACCGAATCCAGTCCGGAGGTGATCGAAAGTGCCCAAGATTCGAAGCCACAAGGCGACCGCTAAGCGGCTGCGTTATACCGGGAGCGGCAAGCTGGTGCGGGCCAAGGTCGGCCGCAGCCACCTGCGCCGCAAGCGCGCCAAGCGTACCAAGCGGCTCTACGACGAGATGCTCACGGTGACCGAGCCCTCTGTCTACAAGAGGGTGAAGCGGCTGGCGCCTTATCTGGACCGAAAAGATTGAAAGGCGACGGACATCTTTTGATCGGATCAGGGGGGAGTTCGAATGACCCGGGTTAAAAGCAGCGTCACCAACCGTCGTCGCCATAAGAAGGTGCTCAAGATGGTGGAGGGCCAGCGGGGATCCCGCAGCCGGCATTACCGACGGGCCCACGAGGCGATGATCAAGTCCTTAGCTTATGCCTACAAGCACCGGCGGGAGCGCAAGCGGGATTTCCGCCGGCTCTGGATCATGCGCATCAACGCCGCCGCCCGCCAGAACGGGCTCTCGTACAACCGGTTCATTGCTGGCCTGCGGGCTGCGGGGATCGCCGTCAATCGCAAGGTCCTAGCAGATCTAGCAGTGTGGGACGCGGCGGCCTTCTCCCGCTTGGTGGAGACGGCCCGTCAGGCTCTGGGCCTCGCCTGAACGCGTTTCGGCTCCCCTCTTTCGATGCCGGCGCCGACGGGGTGCCGGCATCGGTTTTTCCATAGGAGGCGTCTGAAGGCGGAAAAGGATGCTTCGGATCACCAGCCCCGCCAACGAGAAGGTGAAACGGGTGCGGGCGCTCCTGGAACAACGGAAAGCCCGCCAGGCTTACCGTCAGATGGTCCTGGAAAGCCCTCGTCTGATCGACGAGGCCCTTCGCTTCGCCCTCCGGCATCCGGACTACCGTCTGGCTTTCGCCTTGTACGCCGAGCCCACCCCTCGGGCTCAGGAGACCCTCGCTCGCCTGCAGGCGGCGGGGGTTCCCTGCCACGAGGTCACCGCGGCCATCCTTCGGACGTGCACGGACGCTGAGACCCCCCAGGGCCTGATCGCGGTGGCTCCGATCCCGGAGCTGCCATGGCCCGCTGCTCCGACCTTTCTTTTGTTGCTGGATCGGGTTCAGGAGCCGGGCAACGTGGGGGCGGTGTTGCGGAGCGCTGCAGCCGTGGAGGCGGACGGGGTGCTCATCCCCCCTGGGACGGCGGACCTGTGGCATCCGAAGGCGGTGCGAGCGGGAGCGGGGGCTCACTTCGTCCTGCCCGTGCGCCGGATTTCGTGGCCCGAGATCCCACAGCAGATCGAAGGCACGGCCCTCTGGCTGGCTGCCCCTGAGGGGGAGTGGGCCTACTGGGACGTGGACTGGCGGGAGCCCGTGACCCTGGTCCTGGGGGGCGAGGCCGCCGGCCCCGGCCCCCAGGTTCGGGGCCTCCCCCATCGCACCGTGCGCATCCCCATGGCCCGGGGGATGGAATCCTTGAACGTGGCGGTGGCCGCGGCGCTCTTGCTCTATGAGGTGGCCCGCCAGCGCGGGTGGGGGCGCACAGGCGAATCCGAAGGTGGCTAGCCGAGGGGCTCCATAGGGCGGACCCCTTCGGTGCCGCGGCGCAGCTCCCAAGGATAGACGATGTAGGCGTCGGTCACGGCCGCATAATACGTCGGCCCGTGGCGGAAGAGGGACTCCCGCGGCTTGTAATGCAGCACGGCGGTCTCCGGATATCCTCCGGCGGCCTCCACGCGGCTGCGGACGGTGTTGATGGTGCGGCCACTGGCCCACACATCATCCACGATGAGCACGCGCCGGCCCCGCAGCAGCTCATCCTCCGGGAACTGCAGGAAGGTCGGCCAGGTGAACAGCTTGACATGGCTCAGGTCCTGGGCCTCCGGGAAGCGGACCGCCGCGGTCAGGATGTATTTGAGGTCCATGGCCTCGGCGATGATCCCTCCGGGGACGATGCCGCCCCGGGTGATCATGAGCAGCGCATCGAAGGGCCCGCGCAGCTGGGGCAGCAGGTGATCCATCAGCGCTTCCACGTCCCCCCACAAGAGGATCTCCCGTCGCATCGACTCGCTCCTGCTCTTAGGTTAAACAGGGGCGTGCCTGGCTCGGAACGATAAGCGAAGGAGGGATCCTATGCGGCCGGCTGGCCTAAGCGGGCCCGTTCCTCCTCGGCGCGCCCCTCGTCGATCTTCTCAAACAGCGGACGGATCTCCCCGAGGCGTTGGCCAGGGGGCAACCGGCTGGGCTCCCAGCGGATTCGGGGATCGGCCTCATAGGTGAGGACGAGATGCTCCCGGGTCCGCTCAGCCACCGAACGCACGGTCAGCCGCCCGACCAGATCCCCCTCATCGCCAAGCATCTCGTGGACGCGCTGGCTGGAGAAGGGGAGGAAGGGCGCGAACATGAGCTTCAGGCTGTCGATGGCCCGCATGGCCACGTAGATGGTGGTGGCCGCCCGCGTTCGATCCTCGCGGATCTCCTTCCAGGGCTCCCGCTCGTTGAGGTAGCGGTTGACCTCGGCGGCCAATCCCATCACTGTCTCCAGCGCCTGCCGGAAGCGGCAGCCCTCGATCATGCGCCCGACGGTTTCGAAGGAGAGGTCTACCCGGGCCAGGACCTCGGCGTCACGCGGCTCCATCCGGCCGGGCATGGGCACCTTGCCGTTGAAATGGCGGGTGGCGAAGGTGAGCACCCGATGGACCAGGTTGCCCCAGATGGAGAGAAGCTCTTCGTTGTTGTGGCGGATGAAATCGACCCATCGGAACTCCGCGTCCTGGGTCTCCGGCATGATCGCTGTCAGGTAATACCGCAGGGCGTCCACGGCGTAGCGGGACGCGGCGTCCAGGGCCCACACGGCCCAGTTGCGGCTGGTGGAGAACTTGTCCCCCTCCAGGTTCAGGAACTCGTTGGCCGGGACATCGTAGGGGAGGGTGAGGCGCTGGGACCGGTCCTCCTCGTAGAGGGGCCCGGTGCCGATCAGCTGGGCCGGCCAGATGATGGTGTGGAAGGGGATGTTGTCCTTCCCGATGAAATAGACGATCTTCGCCGACGGCTCATACCACCAGTCCTTCCAGGCCTCGGGGCAGCCCCGCAGAGTAGCCCATTCGATGGTGGCAGAGAGGTAACCGATGACCGCCTCGAACCAGACGTAGAGGACCTTCCCATCAAACCCCTCCAGGGGGACCGGGATGCCCCAGTCCAGGTCGCGGGTGATGGGGCGAGGCTGGAGGCCCTG
>JAGHYO010000062.1 GCA_017743605.1 Thermoflexus sp.
CCACAGCTACGGGAAGGAGCCGAACCGCTACGTGCGGATCTACGCCGAGTGAAAAACCCGGGGGGACGTCACAGGTGTCCCCCCGGGCCTACGGAGATCGCCCTATAGCTCCCAGACCCCGACGGATACGATCTTCCCTCGCTCATCCATCACCCGCCTGAGCCCCCGACGGCGGGCTGCCTCCTCGACCTCCGTCTCCATGGCCGCCCGAAGATGAAAGGACGAGCCTTCCTCGTGATCCCGTAGTCCCTCAGCCCCCCGCCTCTTTCGGTGCTGGAGCATTCCCGAGAAGGTCTCTAAATCCTGTCGCCTCGCCTTCATCCTCCCCCACGTGCATCCTCTTTGTTTTCATTCTCCGGCCTCTGGCCCCGAGGCTAATGCCGGAAATGCCGGCGGCCGGTGAAGACCATGGCCAGCCCCAGGCGATCGGCTGCGACGATCACCTCCGCATCCCGGATGGAGCCGCCCGGCTGGATCACAGCGGTCACCCCGGCCGCCGCTGCTGCTTCCACACCATCGGGGAACGGGAAGAAGGCGTCGGAGGCCATCGCCGCGCCCCGGGCGCGCGGGCCCGCCTTCATCACCGCGACCCGCACCGCGTCCGCCCGGCTCATCTGACCGGCTCCGACCCCCACGGTCTGCCCTTCCCGAGCGAGCACGATCGCGTTGGAGCGCACGTGACGGACAACCTTCCAGGCGAACCGCAGATCCCGCCACTCCTCTTCGGAGGGCGCGCGCCGGGTGACCACCCGCCAGCTCTTCGGATCCCCATCCCCCGGATCCGGAGTCTGAACCAGCAGCCCGCCCAGGACGCTTCGGATCTCCAGGGCACCCTGGGCTCCCGCGCCCATCCGGATCAATCGGCAGGCCTTCTTGTGCCGGAGCCGGTCCAGGGCCTCCGGCTGATACCCCGGCGCCGCGATGACCTCCAGGAAGACCTCCTGCAGCGCGGCCGCCGCCTCCTCGTCCACCTCCCGGTTGAAGGCGACGATGCCGCCATAAGCGCTTTCCGGATCGCCCGCTAGGGCCCGTCGGAAGGCGTCCGCCGGATCGCCCCCCGTCGCTGCTCCACAGGGGTTGTTGTGCTTGATGATCACCGCTGCCGGCTCCTCAAACTCCTCCACCGCCCGCCACGCGGCCTCCAGATCCAGCAGGTTGTTGTAAGAAAGCGGCTTCCCCTGCAGCGCCTCAAAGGGGAGCTCCCGGAAGGGCTCCAGATAGAACGCCCCCGCCTGATGCGGGTTCTCCCCATAGCGGAGGGAGAGGGCCTGCCGGGCGGCCAGGAGCAGGGTCTCCGGCAGCTCTCCCTCCCCGTCCTCCCGCTCAAGATAGCGGGCGATCCAGGCGTCATAAGCGGCCGTCCGGCGGAAGGCCTGCGCTGCCAGGCGCCGGCGCAACTCCAGAGGAACCTCCCCGTCGCGGCGCAGGGCTTCCAGGACCAGAGGGTAATCTGTCGGCCGGCTG
The DNA here is from genome assembly GCA_017743605.1 of Thermoflexus sp. Classification (GTDB taxonomy): domain Bacteria; phylum Chloroflexota; class Anaerolineae; order Thermoflexales; family Thermoflexaceae; genus Thermoflexus. The sequence goes on from JAGHYO010000062.1 coordinate 1,465, forward strand.
CAGACGATCACCCGGGCGAAGTTCTTGGCGGCCGCGCGCAGCAACGCCACTCCGCCGACGTCAATGGCCTCGATGGCCTCCTCCTCCGTCCCGTAGCGGGCTGCCTCCTCAAACGCGTAGAGGGTGACAGCCACTAGACCAATAGGCTTCCCCCCGATCGCCGCCAGCTCCGCCTGATCGGCCTCGGCTGCCCGGGCCAGGATCGCGGCGTGCACCTTCGGATGCAGGGTCTTCACCCGTCCCCCTAGGATCTCTGGGAACCCGGTCCACTCCTCCAGGGAGCGCACAGGGATTCCCCTCGCCTCCAGGGATTGGGCCGTGCCTCGGGTGGCGAGGATCCGCCAGCCCAGGGCGGCCAGCCCCTGGGCGAACTCCACCGCCCCCGTGCGATCGGTCAGGCTGAACAGGGCATAGCGCTCTTCCATTTGGAACCCTCTACGGATTCATCTTTCACCTGGAGATGGACTCTCGGATCCGCTGCGCCAGGGCCCGGGCGCGGGCCGGGGCATCGCCGATGTAGGCTTCCACTCGAAGCAGCTTCTCCAGGTCCTCCGGAGGCACCCAGCGGGTGATCTCCGGGTCCGCCCGCAGGCGATCCGGCAAGGGATTGGCCAGGCCCGCCTGCACCGCTGCCCACGCCGCCATTGCGTGATCCCGCAGGCGGGCGTGAAGGGCCTGACGGTCCGCCCCCACCCGGGCCGCCGCCACGAGGATTGGCTCCAGGGCGGCGAAGGGCGCATACCGCTCCAGGTTGCGACACAAGCTCTCCTCGTGAACATTCAGGCCGCGGAGGATCCGCAGGGCCAAGCGTAGGATCTCGTCCGCCGTTAGGAACGCCTCGGGGAGCATGATGCGACGGACCGCGGAATCATCCAAGGTGCGCTCCAATAGGGAGTGGGCCGCCGTCTCCCATGCGATTTGGGGCAGCGTCCCCAGGTAGCGGGCCAGGGCGTTGATCCGCTCCGCCAGGACCGGGTTGCGCTTGAAGGGCATGGTCGAGGAGCCGACCTGGCGCGGGCTGAAGGGCTCGGACCACTCGCCGAAAGGCGGCGCCTGTAGCAGGCGCAGGTCGAAGGCCATCTTGTACAGGGAAAGCCCCAGGCCCGCCAGGGTGCAGAGAACCCGCCAATCCTGCTTGCGCGGGTAGATCTGGCCGGCCACGGGGAAGGCCTCCAGCCCCAGCTCCGCCATCGCCCGCGCCTCCATTTCGGACGGCATCATCAGGGTCCCCGCCAGCAGCACCTGATAGGAGGCCCCTGTGCCCACTGCCCCCTTGAAGCCCTTTCCTCGGATCACATCCCGGCAACGGGTCAGCTCCTCCCAGTCCATCAGCAGATCCTGGCCGTAGAGGGCCAGGCGGTAGCCCACTGTGGTCGGCTCCGCGGGTTGAAGGTGCGTCCATCCCATGCAGGGCGTCTCCGCCCAGCGCTCGATGGCCCCCGCCAGCGTCTCCAGGACCTGCCGAAGGCGCCCTCGGATCAGATCCAGGGCCTCCCGCATGCGCAGGGCGTCGGCGTTGTCCTCGATGTCCGCGGAGGTGGCGCCCAGATGCAGGATCGGGCCGCCGACGGGGGCCTGCTCCGCGAAGGTCAACAGCTCGGCCATCAGGTCGTGGCCGATCTCCGCCTCGATCTGCTCCGCCCGGGCCAGGTCGATGGCCTCCGCGTGGGCTTCGAGGTCCGCGAGCTGCTCCGGCCGCACCCGGCCGGCCGCCATCTGCGCTCGGGCCAGGGCGATCCAGACCCGCCGCCACAAGCGCCGGCGATGGATCTCCGACCAGAGCCGGCGCATCTCTGGGCTGCCATACCGCCAGGCGAAGGGAGAAAGATAACTGTCGTGGGTGAACATCTAGAGCCTCCCCTCCGAGGCTTGAATCGATCTTTATGGATCTTTTGTAGGAGGGGCTTTCGCCCCGAACCCCCGCCTTCGATGACGCAAAGGTCGCGGCGAAAGCCGCTCCTACAACAAACATACGAATCCGAAAAGCGCTCTTGCTTCGAACCTTCCGTCTTCGAGAGAGCTGGAGGTCAGCGTTGAGGCATCCGGCCTCTCTATCAAAATCTCAGATCAAGACAAGAGAAATGGATCTGGCCACCTGGGGACAGACAGGGCTCCGCTGAAACGGCCAGGATGACGGTCGAAGCGTCGAGATAAATTTCGACTTATGAATTACGGAAGGGCTATGCGCTTCGCCCCGCCTATTGTCCGGATCAAGGGGAAGCATCTCCCAGTCTCGCTTCGGCCGAATCCACCTCAAGGATCTGATCCCGCCCTGGCCCCACGGAGACATAGCGCACCGGCGCGCCGGCGATCTCCGTCAAGCGGCGCAGATACGCGCGGGCGGCCTCCGGGAGATCTTCCCAGCGCCGAGCCGTGGCGGTGGGACCCGTCCACCCCGGGAGACGTTCATACACCGGGGAGACCTGCTCGAGAACCGGCATGTCGGGGACGTGGGTGAGGACCTCGCCGGAGGGCAGGCGATAGCCCACGCACAGCGGGATCTCCTCCAGCCCGTCCAGCGCATCGAGCTTGGTGACGGCCAGGGCGGTGAAGCCGTTCAGCCAGGCCGCATGGCGCAGGGCCACAGCGTCCGGCCAGCCACACCGGCGGGGACGTCCGGTGGTGGCCCCGAACTCCCATCCCTCCGGCGGCCCTCCCCGGCGCAGGCGCTCAGCCAGCTCCCCGTGGACCTCGGTGACCAGCGGGCCCTCGCCTACCGCCGTGGCGAAGGCTTTCACCACCCCGATCACCTCCCGGATCGCCTGGGGAGGGATCCCGGCGCCGACCGCCGCGTAGCCGGCCAGGGTGTTGGAGGAAGTCACATAGGGGTAAATCCCCCAGTCCAGATCCCGCATGGCGCCCAGCTGGCCCTCGAGGAGGATACGGGCGTCCCGCCGCAGCGCCTCCTGAAGCAGCGGGATCGTGTCAATGATGCGGTCCTTCAGGCGCTCCCGCCATCCCTCGCAGCGATCGATCAGCTCCTCCAGCGGAGGAGGCTCCCCGCCTAGGGCGGTGATCCGAGCTGCGATCGCGGCGTGAGCCGGCCGCAGGCGCCGGTGCAGCCAGTCCCGGTGGAGCAGATCGCCCATGCGCAGGCCGATGCGGGCGGCCTTGTCGCTGTAGGCCGGGCCGATGCCCCGACGGGTGGTGCCCAGGGGCTGATCCCCCCGGCCCCGCTCCTCCAGCTCGTCGCGCTGGCAGTGATAGGGGAAGACCAGGTGGGCGCGATCCGAGATCCACACCCGGCGGGTGTCCACCCCCGCCGCCTCCAGGTCCGAAAGCTCCTGAAGCAACGTATCCGGGTTCACCACCGTCCCCGCCCCGATGAGGCAGGTGGTCCCGGGGTGGAACACCCCCGCGGGCACCAGGTGCAACCGGAAGGTCCCATATTCGTTCACCACAGTGTGCCCGGCGTTGTCCCCGCCCTGGACCCGGATTACGATCTCAGCGGTGCGGCTGAGGTAATCCACGAGGTGGCCCTTCCCCTCATCGCCCCATAGCGCTCCCACAACGGCCACCACGGACATACTGACCTCCTCCTCGGATGGGGAAATAGAAAATCGGGGCGACCGGCAGGCCGCCCCGCGGCTTTCTCGATGCGCGGCGAGGGGGAAAGGGGTTCGCCTAACCCAGACTATCCTTCCCGAACCTCCAGGCCCGCGCTCAAGTCGATCACGCGCTCCTCCCGATCCGGGCGAGGGGCTTCCAGCATCGGGAACTCGGGCTCTGCCCCAGGCATCATCGACTGCCCGCGGAAATATCCACCCTCGTCGATCACTAAGGAGCCCGCCTGGATCTCGCCCCACACCTTCCCGGTGGAGAGGATCTCCACCCGCCCGGTGGCGTGGATCTTGCCAATCACCACGCCGGCTACCGAGACGTTGGTCGCCCGCACCTCCACACGCACCCGCGCGTTCTCCCCGATGATGAGATGTCCGCTGATCTCCATCACACCCTCGAAGATCCCCTCCACCCGGATGGTCCCATCTCCCTGCAGCATCCCTTTGACCACGCAGGTAGGGCCCAGCACGGTCTCCGACGAGGCGCTGGAAACCGCCGGCTTCGGAGCTGCCGGCCCCCTCTCCGGCTTGGGTCGCCCGAACATTGCGCTCCTCCTTGCAAATGGGGATATACTCTATCCTACGGAAAGGTTCCCCGAAGTGTCAAAGGGGGCTCCGCATGTATAGTGTGATCCTCCTGGCCGGTGGCCAGAGCCGCCGGATGGGTCAGGACAAGGCCTTGCTGGAATGGCACGGACGCCCTCTCATCGCCGCGTTGGTGGAGCGTCTCCGCCAGGTCTCCGACGATGTGATCCTGGTTGCGCCTCGCCTTGAGCGCCTTCTAGGCTTCGCTGCCCGGCTTCTCCCCGATCCCACCCCTCCGGTGGGCCCACTGGGTGGGTTATGGGCTGGCCTGTTGAGCGCCCGGTATGAGTGGGCCTTCGTCCTTGCCTGCGACATGCCCCTGGTGGATCCCCTGATCATCCGCTGGCTGTTCGAACGCCGCTCCGGGTCGGACGCCGTCGTGCCGGTGAACGCCGAGGGTCGCCCGGAGCCCCTCCACGCCTTCTATCGCGCCTCCTGTCTCAACCCTATCGCTGCCGCCTTAGCGCGCGGGCAGCGGGCGGTGGTCGCCTTCTACCCGGCCATCCGGGTGCGCTATATCCCGCCAGCGGACTGGCAGGCGGTGGACCCGGAGGGCTGGTCCTGGCGGAACATTAACACGCCGGAGGACTGGGCGCAGCTTCAGCGCGAGTGGGGGAGCGCAGCGGCCTGCCGCCACTGCGCGTAGGCCAAGGCGCCTAACAGCCCGACATCCTCCCCTAGGGCTGCCCGGACAATGGGCGTAACGTAGGCGGGGGTCATCGCCCGCTCCCGCGCGTGCGCTCGGATCCTCTCCAGGAACCAGTCGCCTGCCTTCATCACCCCGCCGCCCAGGATCACGAGGGTGGGGTTGAAGATGTGCCAGAAGGTGGCAATGCCCACCCCCAGGTAGAAGGCCGCCCGCTCCATGATGGCCCCCGCCACGGGGTCGCCTCGAGCGGCCGCTTCCGCGACGTCGGCCGCGGTGATGGACTCGGGATCGCGATCCGACCAGGGGACCGGCTCGCCGCGGGCGAGGGCCTCCCGGGCCATGCGAGCGATGGCCGTCCCGGAGGCCATGGCCTCCAGACAGCCTCGCTGCCCGCAGCCACATTGGGGCCCAGGCTGGACTTCCACAAGGATGTGGCCCAGCTCCGCCCCCAGGCCGTGGGCGCCTTCCAGCAACACCCCGTGGGTGATCACCCCGCCTCCGATGCCGGTGCTGATGGTGAGATAAACGAGGTGCTCGTGGCCGCGGCCGGCGCCGTATTGCCATTCCCCTAAGGCGGCCAGGTTGGCGTCGTTGCCTACGAAACAGGGGACGCCGAACCGCTCCTGCAGCCGCTCCGCCAGCGGGACGTTCTCCCAGCCCAGGTTGGGGGCGGTGAGCACCACCCCAGTGCGGGGGTCCAACGGACCAGGCGCGCCGATGCCAATCGCCTCCACGGGCTCGTCCGCCGGCCAGACCGCACGGATCGACTCGGCGATGCGGTCGATCACCGCCTCCACCCCTTCCTCCGGCCGGGTGGGCTGTTCCGTTCGGGCCTGCACCCGGCCCGCCGCGTCGCAGCGCGCGGCCCGGATGCGGGTGCCTCCGAGATCCACCGCAATGTAGGTCATCGCATCCCTCCAGATTGAAGTCTACGGATCTCCACGCCGCATCGCCTCCCCCTCCTCCCTAAGCTTATTCTTTCGGGGACCTCATCCCCAGCAACCACCGCCGGCGCGGCGGCGCATAGACCCGGCCCCCGCTGGGGACCATCTGGGCCGCCATGGCCCGACAGCGCTCGGCCGTGATCACACAGATCTGGTTGGGATGCGGATCCTCCAGATAACGGCGCATCGCCTCGTAGCCAGCCTCCAGCATCTCAGAAGTCTGGGAGAAATCTAGGAAGCAGATCTCCTGAAAGGCGGGGATGCACACGTGGTGGAGCGTCACCGGAACCTGCAACGCATCGTAGAGGTCGTCTAGGGTCTGCTCGTCGATGAGGGTCTGATACGCCGTCATGGCGATTTCCATCACGCCCCGGCGGGGCGGCAGGATCTGCGGGCTGAAGCCCAGGTCCACCACGTAGATCTCCTCCGCCCCCTTCTCGAGGGCGATGGAGACCGGGACCACCGCCACGATCCCGCCGTCCACCAGCTGCATCCCGCGGAAGCGCACCGGGGGATGGATGACCGGGACGCTGGCGCTGGCCAGCACCGGCTCCAGCACCGGGGTGGAAGGATCCTCACCGAACAGGATGAGGCGCTGCGTGCACAGATCCGCCGCCGTCACGTAGCACGGGCGTTGCAGGTCCCCGAACGTCTTCACACCCGGCGGGAGATGAGCCCGGAGGACCTGCCGCAGCCCGGAACCGTCGAACAAGCTGTCCTGGCAGGTGAGGATCCGCCAGAGAATGGTGCATGGATTACCGGGGTAGATATCCTCGCGGCGGACGCTCTGCCAAGCCTGCGCCAGCCGCTCCAGGCCCAGAGGGGTGGGATCCGCGGCGAAGGCCACAATGTTGATGGCCCCGGCCGAGGTGCCAACCAGGAAGTCGGGATCGAGCCCCCGCTCCAGCAGCGCCCGCATCGCCCCCACCTGGAGCGGGCCCCGGTTGCCGCCTCCGCTCAACACCCACGCCCGTCGCATCGCATCCGCCTCGCTTTTATAATTGGGACTTAGGGAAAGCGCCCGCGCGCGTGGATTCCTTTCGGATCCGGGCGCGGGGGCCCGAGTTCGGGATGATCGGCCGAGGGCCGGCGACAGGCGACCTCCGCCGAGGCAAAGGATACCGCAAACGCCGGCGCGGTCAAGGGCCCACGCCCGGCTTCGGCGCTCCCATCCTCGCGCCGGCGGTCGTTCCCTTCGTCCTCGCCCGGCGAGGCCGGAGGATCCGGAGGGCAGGATGACGCGCCAGGCAGACCCGGTGGATCGGATTCAGGGCGCCCAGGTCCGCATCTATGCCGTTGACAAGGAAACCGTCATCGGCTCGGGCTTCCTGGTGGGAAGACGGGAGGTGGTCACCTGCGCCCATGTGGTGACCCGCGCCCTGGGCCTGTCGGATGACCCGCCGGAACCGCCGCCCGGTCCGATCTTTCTGGATTTCCCCCTTCTGGCGCAGGACCGGTCTTTGACCGCGCGGGTCGCCCGCTGGCATCCTCAGGACGACATCGCCGTTCTGGAGCTGGAATCCGACCCGCCTGAGGGCGCTGAGCCGGCTCCGCTGGTGAAGGGCGGCGACCTCTGGGGCCATCCCATCCGGGCCTTCGGCTTCCCGGACAAGCATCCGAAGGGCGTCTGGGCGAGCGGCATCATCCGGGGCCCCACCGCCCGCGGCTGGCTTCAGATTGAGGACACCAAGGAGATCGGCTACTGGGTGGAGCCGGGCTTCAGCGGCGCGCCGGTCTGGGACGACGCCCTGGGTGGCGTGGTAGGCATGGTCGCCGCCGCCGAGGGCGATCCCTCGGTGAAGGCGGCCTTCATCATCCCCGCGTCTCTCATCGCAAGCCTTGTCCCGATGCCGGTCAAACGTCCCTTGCCTCCCAATCCATTCACCGATATCCTGGCGATCCGAGACCCCGCCCGTTTCATCGGGCGGGAACGCCTGCTGGAACGAGTGCTCCGGCAGCTTGAGGCGGGCTCCGTCGCCCTCATCGGGGAGCGCAAGATCGGCAAGTCCTCCGTCCTCTGGCAATTGAAACGGCGATTGGAACCAGAGACTCCCACCCTCCTCTGGGATTTCTTTGAACCCATCCTGGCCCGGCAACTCCTCCGAGAGGCCATCGCCCGGCTGGGCGGGAGCGGGGACACCTGGGAAGACTTTCGGGCTGCGCTGCGGGGCCGCCGGATGGTTTTGCTGCTGGACGAGCTGGACCTGGCGCTGGAGCGGGGCTTTGACCTGGACATGCTTCGAGGATGCCGGGCCCTCTGCCAGCGGGAACCGGGCTTCCGCCTGGTCACGGCCAGCCGCGTGCCGCCATGGAACATTTTCCCCCGGCCGGAGAGGGGTTCCACACCGTGGGACTTCCTCCAGCCTCTGGAAGTGGGCCCTTTCACCGAAGAAGAGGCCCAGCGCCTGCTGGACCACCCCTGGGCGCCGGAGGCCCCCCGGTTTGACCCGGCGACCTGCCGGGAGCTCATCGCCCTTTCTGGACGGCACCCCTACCGGCTGCAGCGGGCCGCCCACCACCGCTACGAGGCCCTGGCCGACCCCGATTATGACTGGCGAGCCGGGTATGAGAGGGATCTGGAGGCGCTGGAATGAGCGCAAATGTCCCCCGCCTGAACCTGGCCCCTAAATTGAAACGCCCCCTTCAGCCCTGGAACCTGCTGGACTACCTGCGGCTCCTCTACTGGGTCTTTTTCTTCCCCCAGGCCCTCCGCTGGTATGTGGAGACCTTCGCGGACCCCGGGTATCGGATGGCCACCGGCCGCGACCTTCTCCCCACCCTGCGGGAGAACCCGGTCCAGCGGAACCTGGCGCTGATGGGGTTGCTTTTGACCCTGCTGGCGCCCCCCCTTCTGGCCGCCGGGCTACAGCAGATGGGGGTGCCGGTATACTGGGGCGGCGTGGCGTTCGGCGTGGCGGCCGTCGTGGCGGCCGGCGTGGCATTCGGCGTGGCGGTCGGCGTGGCGGTCGGCGTGGCATTCGGCGTGGCATTAGGCATGGCATTAGGCATGGCAGGCGGCGTGGCACGCGGCGTGGCGGCCGGCGTGGCGGTCGGCGTGGCATTCGGCGTGGCACAC
>JAGHYO010000063.1 GCA_017743605.1 Thermoflexus sp.
CCTTTGCTCCCCGCCCCCGCCCCGTCGACGAAGCCCAAATCCGTCAGCTCCACGGGCGGGTCGATGAGCTCTACCGGCACATCGCCAGCGGGGTGATCCCGGACCTGGGCTCCACGGAGCGGGCGCTGAACGGGCTGAAGCAGGCCTGCGAGGCGCTCTTGAAACCCGATGGCGATGATGAGGCAGGATACTATTACGGCCTCGCCTCGACCCGCTACGCCATCGCCCGCCGGCTCTGGCGCTGGTCTTACACCCACGGGGTTTTCGTGTTCCCCTGGGGGCTGGCGTGGCTGGGCGCGTATCTCCAGGCGCTGACCGCTGGGCGAGGCTACAGGGCTCGGGTGGTTCCTCCCGCCCACGAGGGGATCTAGGAGCCCATCATGTGGGGCGGCCTGGGCGGGGTCTGCAGGATCTTCTATAGCCTCTACTGGCACGTAGCCATCCGGCGGGACTTCGATCGCCAGTGCGTGATGTGGTATCCCGTCCAGCCGATCCTGGGCAGCCGGATCGGGACGATCATCTTCGTGATCATCCCCGTCGGGTTCTTCACCATCCGGGGGACCCCTGCGCCAGCCAACCTGCTTTTCGCGTATCTGATCGCTTTCATTTCCGGCTTCCAGCAACGTTTCTTCCTGGAGCCCATCGAACGCATCGTCCAGACCTTCACCCCCAATCCGAGGAGCGGGAACTCTTAAGTGAGGAGGGATGCGGGATGTCTCCGCGGCTCGCTTTCGTCTTCCCCGGCCAGGGCTCTCAGTATGTTGGGATGGGCCGGGCGCTGTATGAGAACTTCGCCGAAGCCCGGGCGATCTTCGAGGAGGCCGATCGCCGGCTGGGATACGGCCTCTCGCGGCTCTGCTTCGAGGGGCCAGAGGAGCAGCTGAACGACACGTTCTACACCCAGCCGGCGCTGCTCACTGTCTCTATCGCCGCCTACGAGGCGTGGCGGACCCGGGGCGGGCTTCCGCCCGATCTGGTGGCCGGCCACAGCCTGGGGGAGTTCTCGGCCCTGGTGGCCGCCGGGGCCCTTGCTTTCTCCGACGCCTTGGGGCTGGTGCAGGAGCGCGGACGGTGGATGAAATGGGCAGGCGAGCAGCAACCGGGAGCGATGACGGCGGTGCTGGGCCTGGAGCGGGCCGTTCTGGAGGAGATCTGTGAGGAAGCCTGGCGAGAGACTGGGGAGGCCGTGGTGGTCGCCAATGACAACTGCCCGGGGCAGCTGGTGATCTCCGGAGGCCAGCGGGCCATCGCTCGGGCCGGCGAGCTCGCGCGAGCCCGGGGCGCCCGTCGGGTGATCCCCCTGGCCGTCAGCATCGCGGCCCACTCTCCCCTGATGGCCCCTGCTGTGGAGCCCTTCCGGTCAGTGCTAGAGACCATCCCCTTCTCCCCGCCCCGCGTCCCGGTGATCGGGAATGTGGAGGCCCGCCCCCTCGACGGCCATCCCGATGCTCTGCGGGGGGAGCTGGCCGGCCAGCTCACCGCCCCCGTCCGCTGGACGGAGAGCGTGCGCTGTATGGTGGACCAGGGGGTGGAAGTCTTCATCGAGTTCGGCCCCCGGGATGTGCTGAGCGGCTTGATCCGCCGCATCGCCCCGCATGTGCGCACCCTTCGGGTGGAGGATCCGGAGACGCTGACGCAGGCCTCACTGGCCCTCGCTTGAATCAGCGCTCCAGGACCCATGGATCGAGGGTCCGCTCGTAGGAGAGGATCTCATCCTCGCGGAAGAACAGCCCGATCTCAAAGGCGGCGGTCTCCGGCCCGTCAGAGCCATGAACCAGGTTGCGCCCGATGGTGAGGCCGAAGTCTGCCCGAATGGTCCCCGGCTCCGCCTTTGCCGGGTCCGTCGCCCCCATCGTCTTGCGCACCACTTCGATGGCCTGAGGCCCCTCCACCACTATCGCCACCACTGGCCCGGAGGTGATGTAACGGATCAAGCCCTCATAAAAGGGCTTGCCTTGATGAACCGCGTAATGCCGCGCGGCCAGCTCCGGGGTGATCCGCATCATCCGCAACGCCACGATCTTCAATCCGCGGCGCTCCAGACGAGCGATGATCTCCCCAATCAACCCCCGCTGCACACCATCCGGTTTGATGAGCACCAGCGTCCGCTCCATGAACCGCCTCCATCGCGCAGGGTTCTGAAGTGGATCCGGCAAACCGCGGATCAGGGCGAAGCCCGGCAGGCCTCCAGCACCCCGGTCCCTTGAAACGCCAGCTCGACCCGCCAGAGGCCCTCCCCTGCCCGCTCGGTTGCGCATGGCCTCCCGTCCCACCAGATCTCCAGCGCGCCCCCCTTGCCCGGGATCCCCAGCCAGACGGCTCCCTGCGCCCGGGCTTCCCGACGGAGCACCCAGCGCCCGCGCGACGCCCCCTCTTCCCCTTCGACCACTTCCACGCCCGGCAGGATCCGAAGGGTGGAGCCCACCCATTGCGGGCCGGGCTGGATCGGCCGAAGAACCCAGAGGGCGGCCCCGTGCGGCGGCAGGTCCACCGGGAGGCTCCCGGTTAGCCGCTGGGCGAGGCCAGACCATCGCTCAAAGCCCCAGATCTCCTCCGGGAGGCCGAGGTCGCTCAGGCGCAGCGCCGTCCGCCAAGGGCGATCCTCTGGATTCAGGAGCCCCACCCACATTGCCGGAGCACCGCAAAGGGCTCCCGCCCGGCGTATCACCCGGGGGAACTCCTGTTGGAAAAGATCCCATATCTCTGGCCGATCCCCTGTAGGGGGAAGCAGCGCTGCCCAGAGCGCTCGCCGATCCTCCGGGAGCTCCGTCACCGGGTCGCTGATCAGGATCATGCCCCCGCTTAGGGCGACGGCGGTGAGCATCAGGCGGATCTCATCCTCCGTGAGGGAGGTGGCATGGGCGCGCAGCAGCAGGCAATCAGGATCGTTCCACCACCATCGGCGGTGCATCCAGGACCGAGTGAGGGTGTTCCGAACGGCGTTCCGCGCCGCTGGGAGGCTGCGCTCGGCCCGCAAGGGGCGGCTCAGGCCGAACATGCGCGGCCCCCAGTGGGGCGCCACATCCGGGCCGATCCGCATGCCGTCCACCAGGCCGATGGCAGGGCCTAAGGGGCAGCCACATCCAAGCAGGAAAGCGGAGTCCCCGGCTGCCTCGCGGATCGCCTGGAGCCCCCGGCGGAGGGCGTGCGCCCGGGTGGCCTTCGGATCATAGCGGCGACCAGGCAACGCCGCCGCATACAGGAAATCCAGCTTCAGGTAAGGGAACCCCCAGCGATGGACCACGGTGTGGATCAGCTCTTGAAGCCACGCCTCCACGCCGGGATGGGTGGGATCCAGGGCGCGGAGCCAGTGATACCAGTTGAAGCCGGCGGAGACCGGGCGACCCCGCGCATCCCGCAGCAGCCAGTCGGGATGTGCGCGGACGATGGAGGTCTCCGGCCACGCCATGAAGGGAGCAAGCCACAGACCTGGCGTGAAGCCCGCCTCCCGGATCTCCCGGGCCAGCGGGGCCACGCCCTCGGGGAAACGGGGGCTGAACTGGGTCCATTCCCCCACCGCGGCCTGGAAGCCGTCGTCGATCTGGATCAGCTCCACGGGGAGAGCGTCTTGTCCGGCCGCGAGCGCCTGCAGGTTCAAGCGGACGTCGGCATCGCGCACGTGAGTGTAATAGAAATACCAGGAGCACCAGCCAGAGGGGACGTGCGGCCGGGTCCGGGGCTGCATCGCCCGGGCGACCGCCTCCGCGTAGCCTCCGAATGGATCGGGATCGGGGATCTCACGCGTCTCCACCCAGATCCACTCGGAGGCGATCTCCTCCTCGGGGGCGACAGAGATCCCGTCCAGCTCGGCACACACGTGGAGCTGAGGCGCCCCGCGCGTGTTCAGCTCGATCTTGACGAACTGATCCGCAGTGGTGATCTGTCCGACGATCAGCGCTCGCTCCCCTGCGATCAGGGCGGCGACCAGATCGCTGCGTCGCACGCCGGGGGGGCCGGGGGGCGTGGCCACATCAAAGGTCATGGGGGCGCCCAGGGGCCCGAAAAGGGTCCCGGCGTCCCGACCTCCCGCTGGGACGGTTCCCGCGAAGCTCCAGGAATGGAACCCGTTCTGGTAGAACCGCCAGCGGGAAGACGGCAGGGGCGCCTCCACTGGCCCGGTCAGCACCGCCGCCCGGCGTAGGGCGATGGGGGAAGCCGCGCGCCGGCGCAGAAGCAATCGGACCGCGGTCGCCCCCCTATAGCGACGCAACCGGCGGATGGCCTCCCAGCCGGGCGCCTGGAAGACCTGCCGGAGCTCCTCACCGGACCCGTGGAGATCTTGGATAGGGGAACGCTGCTCCTCTGTTAGATGCCAAACGGTCGACGGCCAGGTCCGACCGTCGACTGCCTCGAGGGCGATCCCTGCGGTCCACCGCAGGCCAGAGGGGTCCAGGAAGACGAACATCGACGAACAGGCCTCCGAGGAGCGGGGATCCAGGTTATGTGGTCAGCAGCACCTTCCCCACCGTCTGGCGGGAGGCCAGGCGGCGGTGGGCCTCCGGGGCCTGCTCCAGGGGGAAGGTGGAGTCAATGAAGACCTTCAGCTGGCCGGTCGCCACCTGATGAAGCACCTCCCCTGCCCGCCAGAGCAACTCCTCCCGGGTCAGCAGATAATGCCACATGGAGGGGCGGGTGAGGAACAGGGAGCCCTGCTGGTTCAGGATCTGCGGATCGATGGGGGGAACCGGCCCGCTGGATTGGCCGAAGAGCACCATATAGCCGCGGGGGCGCAGGCAGTTCAGGCTCTTCTCAAAGGTGTCCTTTCCCACAGAGTCGTAGACCACATCGACGCCGCGGCCGTCGGTGAGGCGCTTGACCTCCGCTTCAAAGTCCTGCTCGGTGTAGATGATCACCGCGTCCGCCCTCAGGCTGCGCACGACCTCCGCCTTAGCGGGGGAGGAGACCGTGGCGATCACCCGAGCGCCCTGGCGCTTGGCCATCTGCACCAGCAGCGTCCCGACGCCTCCGGCCGCTGCGTGGATGAGACAGGTCTCCCCGGGCTTGAGGGGATACGTGCTGACTGTGAGAAACTGCGCGGTGATGCCCTGGAGCAGGGCTGCCGCCGCCTGCGGGAAATCGATGCTGGAGGGGAGCTTCACCAGGCGATCCGCGGGCGCCACGTTGTATTCCGCGTAGGAGCCGGAGACGCCAGCGTATGCCACCCGATCCCCCTCCCGAAACTCCGTCACCCCGGGGCCGACTGCGGCCACCTCCCCTGCCCCCTCCTGTCCAGGAATGAAAGGAAGCGAGATACGGTAGAGGCCGGTCCGATGATAGATGTCGATGAAGTTCACCCCGATAGCCCGAAGGCGGACCAGTACCTGGCCGGGGCCGGGGGTGGGGGCGGGGATCTCGTCCACCTGGAGGACTTCGGGGCCGCCGAACTGATGGATCCGAACCGCGCGCATCGTCTTCTGCCTCCGCGTGAGGAGGGATAGATCTTTATGAGCGCAGACGTGATTGCGGGCCTACCAGGGAAGAGCACCTCGGAACAGCTCTTGGGGGTACAGCCGGACGCTCTGCCCATCACGGGAGCGGATGGGAATCGAACCCACCCCGGGCCGCGCCGCGGCCCGACACCGGTTTTGAAGACCGGGGGCCTCACCAGAGACCAACCGCCCCCAGAGGGATTATATCGATCTTCGGATGAATCAGGAAGGACTTATGGCCGTTTGCTTTCACCCCACAACGAAATCGGGGCAGGAGAACCCTGCCCCGATTCGGTGCCCTGAACCGGGATCTATGGGAAAGGCCAAGCTCATTGCGGCTTGGCCGGCGGCACGTTGGTCTTGATCGTGCCGTCTTGCAGCCCCTTCTCGATCTCCGCCAGCTTCTGGCGGACTTCCTGGGGGACCTGGCTGTCCAGTTCATGGAAGGGCGCCAGGCGCACCGGGCCGATCACATTGCCGCCCTGCCACTTCCCCTCGTAAGCGGCCTTGATCAGATTGAAGGTCCCCTCGGTGAGGTCCTTCATTGCGCTGCTGAGCAGGACGCTGCGGGCCTCCGGCACCGTGTAATACTGATCAACGTCCACGCCGATGGCCAGGCACTTCTTGGACTCGGCGCAGGCGATGAGGGCCCCGTTGCCCGTCTTGCCGCCCGCCCCGAAGATCACGTCCACGCCCTTATCTACCAGGGAGAGGGCGGTGGACTTGCCCCACTCGGGGTCCGTGAAGGTCTTGTCCAGCCCCACATCGTTATGGTAGACCACCAAGATCTCCACGTCGGGGCGGACGTATTTGGCGCCGACGCGGTAGCCCTCGCCGAAGCGCCACACCGGCGGGACGGCGTCGGTGCCCAGGACGGCGCCGATCTTGCCAGTCTTGCTCATCAGGGCGGCCAGGGCGCCGGTCATGAAGCCTGCCTTATCCTCCTCGAAGATCAGCCCGGCGACATTGGGGAGGACGCTTTCCTGGAACTGATCGACGCCGATGAACTTGACGTTGGGATACTTCTGGGCCGATTCGCGGGTGGCCTCCCCGATAGCAAAGCCCACGGTGACAATGACGTCATAGCCAGCATCCGCAAATTGGGCGATGTTCTTCATATAATCGTTGGGGTCCTGGGTCTCGATGTATTTCGCCTCCACGCCCAGCTCCCTGACCGCCTTCTGCACGCCTTCCCAAGTGCCCTGGTTGAAGGACTTGTCATCGATCTTACCCACATCCGTCACCAAGCCCACCCGGAAGGCCATCCTCGTCGGCGTCGCGGGCTGGGCGCACGCCGCCAGCAGCAGGGTGAAAACCAGGGTGATCAGAGTCCAGATTCGGATCCGCTTCCACATGAGGACCTCCGCTCCTCCTTGGGGTTCCGGACAACCGGCCAGGGCACATCTCGAATTATAAGGGGCCCCTCCCGGCCTGACAAGGCCCTTTCTGCACCCCAAGGTTTCGGTCTTCCAGGCCGAGGGATGGCCTCCAACCCGAGAGGGGCTCGGGTGCTGGACCTGCAAGGACGGCGGCAGCGCTCCGCACTGTTGCCCTATAGAAGCGAGGCCTCTCCCTCCCCCGGTGCTCTGGGCGCCCTTCTCGATCACCTCGATGATCCTAAAGGCACCGAGCCTGTGATGTTCTGCGTCGGAATTCGTGACAAAAAAACACTACCTTGGGGCTGGATGTCCGGTTATCCTGTTAATCGGATAACCGGAGAGGAGCAGAGGATGCAGCGGCCGACTCGACAGGAGATTTACCAGCTGCACGCGGAGATCTGCGCAGGCCTAGCGGATCCCACCCGGATCCTGATCCTTTACGAGCTGGTGGAAGGCCCGCAAACGGGCACGGCCCTGGCCCGGACCCTAGGGCTTCCTCAGTCCACCGTCGCCCGCCATCTCCGGGTCCTGGCCTCGAAGGGCCTGGTGATCGCCACCCGCCGAGGTGGAGTCGTGGAATACACCCTGGCGGATCACCGGGTGATCCAGGCCCTGGACCTGATGCGGGCGGTTATGCTGGATCGCATCCATCTCTACCAACAGATCACCCGTTAGGGCAGACCTGAAAGAAGGCCCCGATAGCTCTGGAGCAGATCGCGGCAGTTCCGAGCGCGGAGGCGGAGCGCTCCGTTCAGAACCGCCTCTCGATGGTGGTTTTCAGCGGCGATATGGATCGCTTGATGGCGGCCTTCATCATCGCCACCGGCGCTGCGGCCTCCGGCACGGACGTGACGATGTTCTTCACCTTCTATGGGCTGCAAGGCATCAAGAAGCCGAGCCCACCGGGCGCAGCCTCTTCGGGCGCATGCTCGGCGTCTTCCTCCAGGACATCCAAGGAGTTGGCTCTAGCAAGATGAACTTCGGCGGCCTGGGCCGCTGGATGTTCAAGAAGATGATGAAAGCCCGCAATGTGACCCCGCTGCCCGAACTGCGCCGCCTCGCAGCGGAGCTGGGCGTCTGCGTGCTGGCCTGCCAGATGAGCAGGGAGGTCCTGGAGATCTGCCGCGAGGATCTCATCGACGAGGTCCAGGACGTGGTGGGCGTGGCCACCTTCTTAGAGGAAGCGTCCCGCTCGAAGATCACGCTGTTCCTCTGAGAAACCCCGCCTGATCCGCTGAGGAGGTGTCTGATGGAGCTCAAGCTGGATCTCACACTGGATCTCAAGGGATTGCTGTGCCCCATGCCGGTGGTCAAGATCAACCAGGGGATCAAGAACGTCCCCGTCGGCGGTCCCATCGAGGCCTACGCCACCGACCTAGGGGTCATGGCCGACATCCCAGCGTGGTGCCGAAGCGCCGGCAACGAGCTGGTCACAATCGAGAAACAGGACAGGGTGATCCGCTTCGTGGTGCGGAGGCTGAAATGAGCACGACGGCGCTGTGGAATGGGATCCTCCTCATCGCCTTGGTCCTGTGCGGGGTCGGCCTGGGGTGGCGGCTCCAGCGGCTGCTGGCCTGCCCCTCCCATCCGGATCGGGCGGCCCTGCGCGGCGCCGCGTGGCGGGGCATCCTCTACGCGTTCGCCTGGGGCATGATGCCGTGGGCGAAGGAGAGCGTCCGCCACCACTTCCTTCCCTATGTGCGGGGGGGTGCTCTTCCACATCAGCATCTTCGCCACCCTCGCTTCCCTGATCGTCAGCCCATGGCGTCATGCGCTCCCCCCGGCGCTGACCGGTGTCGGCCTGGGGCTTACCCTGATGGGCGCCCTGGGAGGGTGGATCGGCATCCTGATGCGGATCGTGGACAAACGGCTCCGGACCCTGAGCCCATCCCAATGACTATGCAGCGGTGGTCCTGGTGACCGTTTGGCAGGCCGCCGGGACGGCCTTCTGGGCAGATCCAGGAGCGCTCCTCCTCTTTTCTACGGGCTCTCCGCCTTGACCCTGGTCGCCATCCCGCTCACCAAGATCCGTCACTGCCTGTATTTCTTCTTCTCCCGCTTCTTCTTCGGGCGGTTCCACGGCCGACGGGCCGCGCTGGATTAGGAGACCGGGAGATCCAATGGGGAACCATCCCCTTCTCACCGACAGGAGGAACCGGATGAGCGAGCTTGTGCAGCAGGCATTAGCCGCCTTCGAGAAATCCCTGGACCGGCGATTGCTGGCAGCCCTGGAGGTCTGCGCGCGGTGCGGGATCTGCACCGAATCCTGCCATGTGTTCGCTGCCGAGCCGGACTTCCGCAACGCCCCCGCCGCCAAAGCGGAAGCGGTCCGCCGGTTTTACCGACGCCATCACGACCCCATCGGGCGTCTCTTCCCCTGGTGGGTGGGGGCGAAGGATCTCACCGAGGCCGACCTGGATGAGCTAGCAGAGCTCGCCTTCAGCTCCTGCACCCTCTGCCGCCGGTGCACGATGAACTGCCCGATGGGGGTGGACATGGCCCCGATCATGCGGGCTGCCCGGGCGATGCTGACCGCGGCTGGGAAAGCCCCCGAGATGCTATTGCAGCTGGCCGACGCCGCCGTCGCCCGGGAGGAGAACCTGGAGCTCTTCCGGGAATTCTATATCGACCCGATCCGGGAGCTGGAGCGAGAGCTTCGAGAGCAGACCGGGGACCCCTCTGCTTGTATCCCGGTGGAGAAGGAGGGCGCGGAGATCCTCTATGTGGCCCTCTCCGGCGCCCACACCATCCTGCCCGCGGCCATCCTCTTCCACGCCGTGGAGGCCGACTGGACGCTCCGCATGTTCGAGGCGGCCAATTACGGCTATTTCCTGGCTGACCTGCAGCGGACGAAGGCCATCGCCCGGCGGATCGTGGAGGAGGCCCGACGCCTGAAGGTGAAGGAGATCATCCTGGCGGAGTGCAGGCACGCTTACGCCGCCCTGCGCTGGGAAGCCCCGAATTGGTTTGAGGATTTCCCCTTCCGCGTGCGCAGCATCATCGAGGTCGCCGCGGAGTGGATCCAGCAGGGCCGCTTGCCCCTGGATCCCTCGGCGAACCCGGAGCCGGTCACCTACCACGACTCCTGTAACCTGAGCCGCAACGGGGGGCTGCTGGAGGAGCCGCGGCGGATCCTGCGGGCGGTGGTTCAGGATTTCCGGGAGATGAACCCGAACCGGGCGGAGAACTTCTGCTGCGGCGGCGGGGCAGGCCTGGTCGCCGTTCCGGAATGGTATGAGAAGCGCATGCGGGCCGGGCGCCGCAAGGTCGAGCAGATCTGGGAAACCGGGGCCCGCATCGTCGTCGCCTCGTGCGACAACTGCCGCCTGCAGCTCGGGGATCTGAACGATTACTACCAGCTCGGCGTCCGGGTCAGCGGGCTGATGGACCTCGTGGTCAACGCCTACCTGGCCGCCCGCCGGAGCTCCCC
>JAGHYO010000064.1 GCA_017743605.1 Thermoflexus sp.
TACACGTAAGGAGTTCGGCAGCGTCAGATGTGTATAAGAGACAGCCCCCCCACCGTGCCCCCCGGCTGAGGCGGGGTGGAAAGGGGATTGCCCACCGTGCCGAAGCGCAGCCCGCCGGTCATGAAGACCCTCCTAGGCCAGGCCCAAGGCGTTCAGGGGTATCGCAGAGACATGGTAGAGGCTGCCTGCATGATGGCCCAATGGGGCCGCCCGCAGCGGACGCCCCCGAAGAGAAAACCCATCGCGCGAGCCAGAAGGCGTTCATCCCGTGTTGGAACGGGGACATCCCACGGGAGCCGTCGGCCCGTGAAGCCTTCACTCGACGGAGAGGATACGGAAGATCAGGGTGCCCGCCGGCGCCTCCACGGTCACCACGTCGCCGGGCGCCCGCCCGAGCAACGCCTGGCCTAAAGGGGACTCGTAAGAGATCTTGCCCTGGGTGGGATCTGCCTCCGCGGGCCCCACGAGCACATACGCCTCCGGCGTGCCGCCGTCCTCCACGATGGTCACCCGGGAGCCCAGCCGCACCCGGCCCTCCTCGGAAGGCTGGGGCTCGATGAGGACTGCGTTGTTGAGGATGGCCTCCAAGACGCGGATCCGGCCCTCGATGAAGGCCTGCTCCTCTTTGGCCGCTTGATAATCCGCGTTCTCCGAGAGATCGCCCTGCTGGATGGCGAAGCGCAGGCGCTTGGCGATCTCCCGGCGCTTGACCGTGCGCAGATACTCCAGCTCCTGCTCTAACTGACGCTTGCCCTCCGGGGTCAGATACGTTGGCCCCACCGTCGCCATCGGGTTCCCTCCTGCAGCCTTCAGGCTCCTCCATCACCCCGGGTGGGCCCGGGGGCGAGCGGGAACAAAAAGGGCAGGAAATGCAGGGCATTTCCTGCCCCAGCGCCTCGAATTATACCCGCCCGAGCGGGAGGCAACAAATGCTGCCGAGGCCTCCCCTCAGTCCACCTCTACTGCGCCGCCGTCGCCCGCGGCGATGGCGGGCTGGGCCTCCGGGAGGGTCTCCCAGCGCCCGGTCAGGCGCTCGGCCACCTCCGGCAAGGTAGTGTATTCCATCTCCTCCATCGGCAGCCGATGGGGCTCAAAGGGGCCGTGGCGGCGGAAGTGGTCAGCGATCACGTTGCACAACCGCCGGGCCTCATCAAAGGCCGGATCGTCGAACATGTCCCGCGGCCCGACCAGCCGGCCATCGGCCAGCTGGAAGCCCAGGGCTACCACCCGCGGCGGGCCGTCGAAGCGGGTGCACTTGGCATATTGCAAGGGCACCGGCATCAGCGGCCCGTAGTGGGAGCCCCGCATCCAGCCTTCTACGATGTGGGGCATAGTGAAGGGCTCCAGGATCTCCCCCACCGCCGGGAAGATCCCCTGGGCCCGCACGACGCACACGGGATCGTCCTTGCCCACGTAATGCCCGGCGATCAGGGAGAGCCGCTCAGTGGAAGAGACCGCGGCGATCTCCCCTTTCTTGGTGTAGACGGCCTTGACCATGTAACGGCCCGACGCCCCGATGAAGACCAGCAGGTCATACATCTCCTCGGGACAGTTGAAGAAGATGCGCTTGAAGCCTTTCACATCGTGGACCTCGAAGCGGAAGCCCTCGTGCAGGGCGGGGGAGATCACCAAGCCGGCCGTGTTGAAGGGATCCGCAAACATGCGGAACAGGGGGAGGTTCCAGGCGCCGGCCGAGGTTTTGTCGGCCATGAACACGATGATCGGCTCCGAGGGGCGCTCGATGAAGGACATCTCCGCCACTCCCGGCCCCATCCCCCGCACGTTCCCCGAGAAGGCGTCGGCGATGAGATCCTGGCCGGCACCATAAAGCTTCATCTCCTTGGCTTTGACGGTGACGCGCTCGAAAGTCTCCCAGGCCAGGCCGTGGACGATGGGGCTGTCGATCCCATGGCGGTGGGTCATGATGAGCTGCAGGTCGTCCCCACACCAGGTCGCGTAGTAATCGATGATCACGCCCCCGCGCTGGGCCTCCTCCAAATGCTGACGGGCCAGGGCCACCAGGTCCGTGTGGATCCCAGAGTGGCCCACCATGCCCCCGATATCGGCCTTGATCACGCTGATCGTGATCTCCTGGCTCATCGCGCACCTCCTATTTTTTGACTGTTAAAGAACCTATCGGGGCCTGCAGGCGGCCGACTGCGTCCCCGCGGTTATTGCCTTCGGTGCCCTTTCTCCCGGAGCATGGCGGCGGCCCATTCGGCGAAGGGGGGTTCGAGAGGAGGAACAGGCTCCTCCTCATAGCGAACCCGCAAATCATAGGCAGCGCGTTCGTAGATGTTTTGAAGCAGACGTCCCAGGTCTACCTCCGGCTCCTCATCACCGGGGAGGAGGGGAAGGCGGAAGGTGGGGATGGGGTCGCGGACGGTGAAGGCGTAGAGCAGGGCGCGGGGGCGTTGCTCCCAGCGGCTGATCAGGATGCGGTAGTGGCCGTCCCGTCCGTCCCCCATCACCGGCATCGGCTCCCCCGACCGCAGCAAGTCGATCTCCACCAGATGGGTCCGGCTGCCCAGCAGGAGCGTTCGCTTCTGCTCATAGAGCCGGCGGGGCTCCCCCGCTCGCTTGTTGGTGGGCGAGAGGATCTCCACCACGGTGATGACTTCCCCCGTGCCGGCGGCCCGCACCTCCAGATAGGTCTCCCGCAGGGTCTCCGGGAGGGGAACTTCCACCACCCGCGCTCCCTGGGCGAGGGGGGCAAGCCGTCCGGCCTCCGGAAGGGCTTGCGACGCGAGGGTGACGGCGATGTCGGCCCGGATCGGCCATCCTGCTCCCTCCGGGGTGATGAGGTAGACGCGTTCCTCGATGGCCACGATGTAGCGCGGGCGCAGCCGCGAGGCCAGCTCATCCCGCAGGGCTGCGATCAAGCTGTTGTGCACGTCCGGCCACAGGACCGGATGTTCAAGATACGGGTCCATGCCCGGGAACGGCGAGGGCATCCGGACGCCTCCTCAGCGGCTCATGAAGCGGCTCACCACCTGGGCGGGGATCGGCACGGTCAGCCGATCGCCGACCTTCGGCCGCTCGGTCAGGCTTCCACCTCCCACGAGGATCCCGATGGGCGTCCCCTCCGCCCGATCGCTCCGCTCGATCCAGGCCATGCCGGTGAGAAGCCCTTCCGTGTCCATCGCGCAGCTGGTGACGTAACCGATCACCCGGCCCCGCCGATCCACCACCGCATCCCCCTGCTTCGGCAGCCGGACCCCCTTCTCGGAGATCCGGAAGCGCACCACTTCCATCGTCCGCTTGGCCTCGCGGGCCATGTAGGCCTTCCGCCCGATGAAGAACGGCTTGTAGAGCTTAACGAAGGAGGCGAAGCCGGCGTCGCCAGGGGTGAGCTCGAAGGGGCCAGCCAGCTCATGACCATAGAGGGGGAGGCCGGCCTCGGTGCGGGTGCTGTCACGAGCCCCCAGGCCGCACGGCCGAAGGCCGAAGGGCTGGCCGGCATCCAGCAAGCGCTCGAAGAGGGCCGGCGCCCGATCCGGGTGAACGAACAGCTCATAGCCGATGCGCTCGCCGGTGTAGCCGGTGCGGGAGATGATGAGATCGAAGCCCTGGATCTCCGCGCGCAGGACCTGCCCGCGCGGCAACGCGGCCAGGCGCTCCCTGATCCTACCGTCGGCTAGGGACTGGAGGATCTTCAGGGACTGGGGGCCTTGCAGGGCGATGTCTACGCGGCAATCCTCGCCCCAGCGGCGGTCCCGAAGATCCCGCAGGATCACCTCGTCGGCGAGCATGGTCCAGGGGCGCTCCCGATCGATCTGGACCTCCCCCCGGGCCACGGCGTTCAGCCAGGCCCAGTCCCGATCGTTGTTGGCCGCGTTGACCACCAGCATGTAGCGGTCGGGCTCCAGGGCGTAGATGATCAGATCGTCCAGCACCCGTCCGTCGGGATCCAGGAGGAAGGTGTATTGCGACTCCCCGACCCGCAGGGCCATCGCGTCGTTGGTGGTCACCCGTTCCAGGAAAGCGCGGGCGCCGGGCCCTTGGACCTCCAGCACGCCCATGTGGGAGACGTCGAAGAGGCCGGCGGCGGTGCGGACCGCCCGATGCTCCTCGCTCACGCTGGTATACCAGACCGGCATCTCCCAGCCAGCGAAGGGGACCATCTTCGCGCCCAGCTCCCGGTGCAGCTCGTAGAGGGTCGTCCGCTTGAGAGGCGCCCCCTCCGGCTCGGCGTAGGAGAACGCGGGCAACGGCGTCATGCGATGGCGGTGGGCCGCATCGATAACCCGGTGGCCAATGAAGAAGGGTTTGTGAGGCGCCACGGCCGCCTCGTCCTGCAAGTCCGTCGGGAACCGGGCTTGGGCTCGGGCCGATGCGGCCTGTGGGTCCTCCGCCGGGATCTCCCGCACCCGCAGGGGGCCGGGGAGCTTGGCCCAGATGTCCTCATCGAAGCGGACGTAGCCGTCCGAAAGGTCCCGCAGCCATGCGGCGACGCGCCCGGCCCGCTCCTCCGGCACCGCCAACCGGAAGGCGTCGGGCGCGTCGCGGATCACATAGGCCGGGCTCATGATCCGGCCGTCGGCCTCCATCAGGAAGGCGGGCGCTCCCTCGCCGACCCGGAGCCCGACTGCCCGCTGGGTGAGGACCGCGTCCAGGAACTCAGCCGCTCGATCGCCTTGGATCTTCAGCACGGCCATCCCGTCTGCCGCGGGGAGGCGATCGGTGATGAACCAGTGATGCGGGTAGCCGCTTCGCGGGGGCTCCACGTCTGCCCCGGCCCGGGCGGCAAGCTCGGCGACTCGCCGTTTCGCCTCCTCCAGCGCGTCGAACTCCACCTTGGTCCGGTAGACCAGGTCACGGCCCACATAGTAGCGGTGCGGCCGGCAGGCCCACAGCACGTCGGCGATGATGTCCGCCAAGGCCTCGGCCTCCGGCTCCCGGAACCCCCGCTGGGTGATCCAGGGGGTCCCCAAGCGGATGCCGCTGGCGGCCCCCGCCCCCGTGTCGCCGGGGATGGTGTTGCGGTTGACCACGATCCCGGCCAGGTCCAGCACCCGGGCCGCCGGGTCGCCCATCAAGGGCGTCCCATCCGGGCCGCGCACCGACTTACAGTCCACCAGGAGCAGATGGGTGTTAGTGCCCCCGTAGGGGATGCGCAGGCCGCGTTCGCCCAGGCGCTGGGCCATGGCTTGGGCGTTGCGCACGATCTGATGCTGCAGCGCCCGGAAAGCCTCCGTGCGGGCCAGCCTGAAGGCCACCGCCAGGGCGGCGAAGACGTTCACGTGCGGCCCCCCCTGCTCCCCTGGGAAGACCGCCCGATCGATCTTCTTCGCCAGGTCCGGGTCCGTGGTCAGGATGCAGGCCCCGCGGGGGCCCATGAGGGTCTTGTGGGTGGTGAAGGTGATCACATGGGCGTAGCCCAGGGGGTTCGGATAGGCTCCGGCGATGGCCATCCCGGCGGTGTGGGCGATGTCGGCCAGCAGATGCGCCCCCACTTCGTCGGCGATCTCCCGGAAGCGCTTCCAGTCCGGCGCCCAGGGGTAGGAGGTGTAGCCGGCGATGATCATCTTCGGCCGGTGTTGTCGGGCCAGCTCGCGGATCTGATCGTAATCCAGGCGCTCCGTCTGGGGGTCCACTGTGTACCAGACGATACGATAGTGCTTGCCGGAGCGGTTGACCGGGGAGCCGTGGGTGAGGTGGCCCCCGTGGACCAGGGACAGGCCCATCACCGTGTCCCCAGGCTGGAGGAGGGCTTCGTAGACGGCGTTGTTGGCCGGGGCGCCGGAGAGGGGCTGGACGTTAACGAAGATGCGCTCGGGGGGGATCTCCGGGGTGGCGAAGGCTTCGGCGCAGCGTCGCCGAGCCAGGGCCTCCACGATGTCCGCGTATTCCGTGCCCTTGTAATACCGCTGGTCGCTGTATCGCCGGTGGAACCCCAGCTGGTCCTCGTAATCCAGCAGCTCGGCTTCCGTCTGGGTTCGGGTGCGCTCGTGGGGATAGCCTTCGGCGTAGAGATTCTGGAACACGGAACCCAGGGCCTCGCGGACAGCTGCCGGGGCATAGGACTCGGAGGGGATGAGGATGAGCTTGCGGATCTGGCGCTCGTGCTCGTAGCGGATCAGGGCAGCCACATCCGGATCCACTTCCGCCAGCGACCCCCGGAACAGAAAATCCGACATGAGCGTCTCCCTCGTTCGTCTCCAGGAATCAGGGGATGTCAGCCTTTATTCGTAACTACTCAGACCGAAGTCAGCCTTCACCGGCTTCAGAGGGTCGGTGAAGGCCGACACCCGGCACGAAGTGCCCCAGGAGGACGATTTCAATCCGCCGAATCGTCACCTTTATCTTACGTGAGGGGAGGAGGGGGCGTCAAGGTGACGGGCGCTAGGTAACAACAAGGGAACCTTCCCCGCACCAGCGGCGCGTGGATGGTGTGTTGGATCGGACGGCTTCCCCTGGTGTGCCTCAGCGGCCCTGCAGGTGCTGACGCAGGCGACGGCGCAGCTCGCCGGGCCACGATCCAGAGGTTTGCCGAGACGGGCTTCGGACCACACGGCGGATGGCGGCGCGGATCTCCTCAGGATCATAGCTCTTCAGAGAGGCCGCCAAGGCCTGGAGGAGCTCCTGCATCTCCGGGGACAGCGAAGTGCCCGTCTCTTGATCCAGCTCCGCCAGGGCCAGCAGCAGCGCCCGCTCGTCCTCCGAGAGCTCTCTCAACTGCTCCGCCAGACGCCGCAGCTCCCCCAGCGAAAGGGGGGATCCAGATTCGCTCACCGCATCTCCTTCTCAAGCGGATGGAAAGATCCCTTCCATTTTGTCCTGATCCGCGCGAGCGGCCAACTCTCGCGGGCCGGCCTAGGTCCACAGATGCGGGAAGGTCAAAACTCTGATCAGCGCAAAAATCGAGCCATCAAATCGTATGGAAAGACTCCTTCCGCCAGGGGTGGGTCAGGATGTCGAGCCTTTGAACCGTGTCGCGGGGGTGCTTCCTCTTCCTCATCTTGCCTTCCGGATGCAGGACGTGGCCTCTACCTTCTCCTTATGCTCCTGCCGGAGACCCCGACGGAGACCCGGACGCTTGGGCTGCCCCTCCTTCCTCGCTCCGGTTCTTTCTCCTGCTCCTACGATTCGGATCCGGTTCGGGGAACCTCGGTGGATCGGACGCGGCGGGCAACGGGCCGCGCGCTTCGCCCCTGACGCTCAGTCTCTGATCTTGGGCTGGAGTGTGGGCGTCTCCCGCGTCCACATCCCAGATCTTCAGGAGGAATGGTTTACGCCGCTCCATGCCTCGCCGCGGGCCGTGGGGATCGATCCGCGCGGGCGGCAGGCGGCGCTGTTGGAGAGCAGAGCCGTCATCCGCCTCTCCCTGGCGGACGGGAGCGCCCGCTTCCTCACCCCCCTGCCACCGAACGCTCGGTGGTGCGGCCCGGACCGGTCGCCGGACGGAGAGTGGACCGCAGTCCAGTGCGTCGGGCCCTCTCGAGGGGATCCCATCACCCTGATCCACGGGGAGACCGGGACGATCCGGGAGGTGCCGGATTCCCGCATCTCCCTCAGCGTCCTCCCTTCACCCTACTGGTTTGGGGATGGGCGGGGCGTGTTGCTCGGTGCACTACAGCCCCCCTGCCCGTGTTTTCTCGCTGGGGAACTCCCCGGACGTGGGGTCTCCGCCCGCTTCCGGCTTGCGAGGACAGTGGGGGCGCTCAGCGGGGCAAGGGGGCGGAAGGGCGGATGGACTCCACGATGTAAACAGGCATCCCGCCGATCATGCAGGTGCCTCCGAGGCGCTGGGCGCATCGGGCCCCTGGCAGGAGGACCCGGTAGCCTGTCGAGAGCCGCTCCACCGAAACCGGGCGCCCCAGGCCGTCGATGGCCAGGCGGAGGCTCCCCTGCCGCGCCAGAATCACGGTTTGGGGGGCAGGGAGGCGGGACCATGCAACGCGGACCCAGGCATCGGCCCGCTCTACCTCCACCACGGCCACCGCGTCGTGGCGGACCCGCGCCGCGTCGCGGAGCCGGCCCAGGAGTCGGGTGGCCACGCGGTAAGCCTGGAAGGCGGGCCGGGGCGTGCCGTCCTCCCGGACCAGCCCGAAGGGCTCGGGGTTGGCGAAGTGGTCCGTGGGGTTGTCGATCAGCTTGTAGACCGCCACTCGTTCGGCTCCGGCAGCGAAGGCGAGGGCGACGGCCTGGCCGATGAAGGCGGCCTGCTCCTCCAGGGTGACCCGGAACATCGGGCGGGGCACCGGCCACGTCGGGTCCTCCGAGGGCGCGGCGTTGGTCTCGGTGAGCCAGATGGGCTTGTCGAAGCCGTGGGCCTGCATCTGCTCGCGATGCCAGCGGATCAGCTCGTAGATGCTGTCCGGGTTGAAGTAAAGGTTCACGCACAGCCCGTCGAAATACCGGTTGTAGCGGGGCGCCTCCGGATCCTGAGCCAGAGCCTCCAGGAACCGCTCGAAGTAAGGCCGGCGGCCGTAGACCGCGTCCCACCAATAGGTGAAGGCCCCGAGCAGCACCTGATTCTCCCGATTCAGCCCCTTGAGGGTGCGATAGGCCACCCGCACCAGGCGAACGAAGTCTGCCTCGCTGCCGCCCCAGGTGTATCCGGGATAAGCGGGGTCCCAGATGTCCGGCTCGTTCCAGACGATCCAGGTGCGGATGTACGGATACGTGGTGGCCAGGCGCCGCAGGAAGGCGGCCCACAGGTTCTCCGGGCGGCTCTCTTCCTCGTAGAGGCCTCTCGGGACGCCCGGGACTCTCGGGTCGGCCTGGGCCCACCGGGGGGTTCCCAGCACCAGGCCGACGATCTCCCGCCCGGCCTGACGCTCCGCCTCTATGCGTTCCGCCGGCCACGGCGGTCTCCAGTCCTGCGGACCCTCCGGCTGGATCTCGTTCCAGGCGAAGCGCACCCGGGTCCAGGCAACGCCCAGCTCCGCGGCCCGCTCCGGCGCCTCCGGCGACTCCACCACCCCGAACCGGGTATCCGGGGGCGCGGTAGCTACCATGAGGAGGCTTACGGCCAGAGGCAGCGCCCGAGCCCATCGGCTAAAGCACATCCGTCACCTCGTACAGGCGGCGGTATTCCCCCAGCGCGAAGCGGTCGGTCATCCCGGCGATGTAGTCGCAGACCACTCGGTGCAGGTCCCCTTCCTCCCGGATGCGCTCCTGGACCCAGTAGAGGAGCTGCTCAGGCTCCTGGATGTACGCCCGGAAGAGGGCCTCAAGGGTACGCTCGGCCTTGGCCTGCATGCGCACCACGTGGGGATGCCGGTAGAGGCGACGGTAGAGGAACGCCTTGAGCTCCCGGACTTTCGCAGCCATCTCGTCGGAGAAGCCGACGAGGGGATGCGGGTGATCCCGGACTTCGTCCGGGGAGCGGGGCCGGAGGGCCTGCAGGCGCTGGTCGGTGGCGGCGATCACGTCGGTGACCATGAGGCCGATGAGGCGGCGCACCAGGCGGTAGCGGATCAGGTCGCTGAACCCCCGGCCGTCCCAGCCGATAGACCGCTTGAGCTCCTCCCAGAAGGCCAGGCCCTCCAGGTCCTCAGGCCGGATCAATCCCGCCCGCAGCCCATCGTCCAGGTCGTGGGCGGTGTAGGCCAGCTCGTCGGCGACGTTGGCGATCTGGCCCTCCAGAGTGGGGCGGCGATGGGGCTCAAAGCTCTGGATGAGGGGATGATCGTATTCCGTCTCGTGCTTGACCAGCCCCTCCAGCACCTCGTAGGTGAGGTTCAGGCCGCGGAACTCGGGGTAGCGGCGCTCGAGATGGGTCACGATGCGGTAGGACTGGGCGTTGTGCTCGAAGCCCCCGTGCTCCTGCATCAGGCGGTCCAGGGTCTGCTCCCCGGCGTGGCCGAAGGGAGGGTGGCCCAGGTCGTGGGCCAGGCAGATGGCCTCCACCAGGTCCTCGTTGACCCCCATGGCCCGGGCGATGGTGCGGCCGATCTGGGCCACCTCCAGGGTGTGGGTGAGGCGGGTGCGGTAGTAGTCGCCCTCGGTGACGATGAAGACCTGGGTTTTGTGCTTCAGCCGGCGGAAGGCGGTGGTGTG
>JAGHYO010000065.1 GCA_017743605.1 Thermoflexus sp.
CCCCTCCATTGGCTGCCTCCTGCATCTTTGTGGATGTGCTATAATAGAAGAGGCGAGAGGCCCCCGTAGCTCAACTGGATAGAGCAAGGGCGTCCTAAGTCCTGCGTTGCGGGTTCGAATCCCGCCGGGGGCACCTCACAAGAAGCCGGGCGGAACGCCCGGCTTTATGTTCTAGTGTGCGAGACAGGAATCAACCCATGGATTTGGGGAAGGTGTGGATGGGGTCCCGGCTAATTATCTCCTTCCGGCATGTGAACAAGTGGTTCGGGAATCTGCACGTCTTGCGGGACATCACCTTGGACATCTATGAAGGGGAAGTGGTGGTGATCTTTGGCCCCAGCGGAGGCGGGAAGAGCACCTTGATCCGCACCATCAACCGGCTGGAGCCTATCGACTCCGGCGAGCTGTGGGTGGACGGCATCCCCGTCCATGATCCCCGCATCAACGTGAACCGCCTCCGTCAGGAGATCGGGATGGTCTTCCAGCAGTTCAACCTCTTCCCCCACCTCACTGCGCTAGAGAACATCATCCTCGGGCCCGTGCACGTCAAGAAAGTCCCTCGGGCGGAGGCGGAGCGGCTGGCCATACAGCTCCTGGAGCGGGTGGGGATCCCCGAGAAGGCCCACGCTTATCCGGCCCAGCTGTCGGGCGGTCAGCAGCAGCGGGTGGCCATCGCCCGGGGCCTGGCCATGCGGCCGAAGATCATGCTCTTCGACGAGCCGACCAGCGCCCTGGACCCCGAGATGATCAAGGAGGTGCTGGATGTGATGGAGGATCTGGCTCGGGAGGGGATGACCATGGTGGTGGTCACCCACGAGATGGGCTTCGCCCGGCACGTGGCCGACCGCATGGTCTTTCTGGAGGGCGGCCGGATCGTGGAGATCGGGACCCCCGATGAGATCTTCGAGAACCCCCGGCAAGAGCGCACCCGGGTCTTCCTAGGCCAGGTCTTACGCCACTAAAGAGAAAGGCCTTCCGCCTCCCTTTGGCCTTCCGGCGGGCCCTTCCCCCCTGGTGGCCCCGTTCGCCACGCTGGTGAAGGACACCTCCCTGGGGGCCATCATCGGGTTCATCGAGCTCGGCTGGCGAGGAGTGATCCTGTTTCGAGAGGATCGCAATCCCATGGAGACCCCCTGCGTGGTTTCTGTGATCTACTTCCTGATCAACCACGCCCTCGGCTGGCTGGCTGGGACGTTGGAACGCCGGATGGGGCTCCACTGCGGGTAAGGCGAGCGTCCCAACGGGGGGAGGCCGCTGCGCTATAATTCCCGTGCGCAAGCTTCCAACGGAAAGGAACCCCGCGGATGGAGGACCGGGTGCTGGTGGAGCTGGCCCTCCGGATGCGCGAGCGGGCCTACGCTCCCTACTCCGGTTATCGGGTAGGGGCCGCCCTGCTGAGCGCCTCCGGCCAGGTGTTCACCGGATGCAACGTGGAGAACGCGGTCTATCCCCTTGGGCTGTGCGCGGAGCGGGTGGCGGTGTTCAAGGCGATCTCCGAGGGGGAGCATCGCTTCACCGCGATCGCCATCGCCACGGAGAACGGCGGCGCGCCATGCGGGGCCTGTCGGCAGGTGCTCTCCGAGTTCGCCTCAGACCTGCGGATCCTGCTGGTTGATGCCAAAGGACACGTGCGGGAGACCTCCTTGCAGGCCCTGCTGCCGGAACCCTTCGGACCCCGGGATCTCCAAGAGGTTCGCTGAGGGAGCAGATGACACGTGGGATCCAGGCCTCGTCGCAGCGATTCGCCCTCCTCGGGCTCCTCTGGGCGCTGGGGGTGCTGGGGATGGGGGCAGGGCTGGGCTTCGTGGCGTATCGGCTGGCCTTTCAGGAGGCCCTGCGCGCCGCCCCTGCCTTCCTGCTCCCCGGAGCACCGAACGCTTCGGCTTCTTCTTCCACTACCCATAGCGGCCCCTTCCGCCTTCCTGAGTGGACCGGGAAGGAGCGGGTGAACATCCTTGTCCTGGGGATCGATCAGCGGGAGGGGGAGTCGGGCCCCTGGCGGACCGACACGATCATGGTGGTGACCATTGACCCCGTGGGCCTCTCCGCCGGGGTGCTCTCCATCCCCCGCGATCTGTGGGTGACGATCCCCGGTTTCGGAGAGAACCGGATCAACACGGCCCACTTTCTGGGGGACGCCTACGGCTACCCGGGCGGCGGCATCGCCCTGGCCCAGGAGACCCTGCGCTACAACTTCGGGATCGCCACATCCTATTACGTGCGGGTGAACTTCACCGCCTTTGAGAAGGCCATTGATCTCCTGGGCGGCATCGACCTCTGCGTCCCTGAGGCCATCGATGACCCTCACTACCCGGACGCCCGTTACGGCTATGAGCCTTTCCGCATCGAGGCAGGGTGCCAGCATCTCGATGGGCGGACGGCGTTGAAATACGCGCGGACGCGGGCCACCCGCGGGGGGGACTTCGATCGCATGCGCCGCCAGCAGCAGGTGATCCAGGCGGCGCGGGAGCGAGTGCTGCGGCTGAACATGCTGCCGGAGCTGATCCCCCGGGCCCCAGCGCTCTGGGAGACGGTGAAGGATGGGGTCCGCACGAACTTCTCCCTGGAGGAGATGATCGCCCTTGCCCGCCTGGCCGCCCGCATCCCTGATGACCGGATTCGGATGGTGACCATCGGCCTCTCGATGACCATCCTAGCTACCACCCCCGGCAGGTCCGAGGTGCTGGTTCGCATCCCCGAGAAGGTCCAGGAGGCTCTGACGGACCTGTTCGGGCCCCAGCCGATGCGCCTGGAGGCAAAGGTCTCCGTGCGGAACGGGACGTTGCGGCCGGGCCTGGCGAGCCGGGTGGCCGAGATCCTCCGCGCCCTCGGCGCGGAGATCGTGGAGGTGGGGAACGCCGATCGCTTCGATTACGGGGAGACTCGCATCCTGGTCCGTCCGGAAGCCCTCGATGCTGGCCGCCAGGTGGCCGGATGGCTGGGCCTCCCCCTCACCGCCGTGCGGCCCGCGCCGGATCTCGCCTGCGCCTGCGACCTGGTGATCCGCCTGGGGGCGGACTTCCCGGAGCTGGCGGGGCCGTGAGGTCCTGCAGCGTCCCCACGCGCCCGGCCCGCTTCCGTTCCGGCAGCACGAAGGCCGCGAAGCAGAGAAGCCGAGCCTTGGGTTCCGGGAGGTGTCATGGATTTCCGCCTGAGCGAGGAGCAACGGCTGTTCCGACAAGCGGTGTGGGAGTTCGCCGAGCAGGAGCTGAAGCCCCGCGCCCGCCATGTGGATGAGCACGGCGAGTTCAACTGGGAGGCGGTTCGCAAAGGGGCCTCCCTGGGCCTGCTGGGCCTGACGGTCCCCGAGGCGTATGGCGGGGCCGAGCTGGATCACGTCAGCGCGGCCATCGCCATCGAGGAGGTCGCTCGAGGATGCGGTTCCACCGCCCTCTCCCTGGCGGCCCACAACGGTTTGGGCCTGACGCCGATCCTCCTCTGCGGCAGCGAGGCCCAGAAGCAGCGGTGGCTGCCAGCGCTGACCAGCGGCCGCAATGGGCTGGCCGCCCTGGCCCTGACGGAGCCGCACTGTGGCAGCGACCTGGGCGCCGTCCGCACCACCGCGGTCCGCGACGGGGACGAATGGGTGATCACCGGCCAGAAGATGTGGTGCACCAACGCCAGCATCGCCGAGGTGATCGTCACCCTGTGCCGCACGGACCGGGAGGCCGGCAAGCGCGGCCTCAGCCTGATCCTCGTCCCCACGGATGCCCCAGGCCTCTCCATCGCCCCGCCGGAGAAGAAAATGGGGCTTCATGGCTCCCCCACCCACGCCGTGACCTTCGATCACGTGCGGGTGCCCCTGGATCACCTCCTGGGGGAGCCGGGGCGGGGCCTGCCTTACGCCCTGCAGATCTTGGACGGGGGGCGCATCGGCATCGGCGCCCTCTCGGTGGGCCTGGCCCAGGCCGCCTTCGAGGAGGCGGTCCGTTACGCGAAGGAGCGCATCGCCTTCGGCCAGCCCATCGCTGCCTATCAGGCCGTCCAGTGGATGCTGGTCGACGCGGCAGTGGAGATCGAGGCTGCCCGGCTGCTGGTGTATCGGGCGGCCTGGCTGCAGGATCAGGGGCTCTCCTACGCCCAGGCCGCGGCCATGGCCAAGCTCTTCGCCAGCGAGATGGCGGAGCGGGTGACCCGCAACGCCATCCAGATCCACGGCGGCTACGGCTACAGCCGGGAGTTCCCGGTGGAGCGGCTCTATCGAGACGCCCGGCTGATGACCATCGGGGAGGGTACCAGCGAGATCCAGCGCCTGGTCATCGCCCGCCACATCCTGGGGCTGGTCCGCGCGGAGCCGCTCCCCGCGGATGTGATGTGAGCCGTGGACCTCAAGGAGCGCCTGAAATCCCATGCCCGCTCCCTGGGCTTCGACCTGATCGGGGTAGCCGCAGCGGGCCCTGTGCCCTCCGCCGATCGCTATGAGGAATGGGTCCGCGCGGGCCGCGCGGCCACCATGGCCTATCTCACCCGGCCCGACGCCATCGAGAAGCGCCGGGATGTCCGGCGCCTCTGGCCGGAGGTCCGCTCCGTCATTGTGGTGGCGATGAACTACTACGCCGGAGATCCCCCGCCGCCCCAGGAGGACGTGCCGCAGGGACGGGTGGCCCGCTACGCGTGGGGGGAGGACTACCACGAGGTGATGCGGGAGCGCCTGGAGGCCCTCCTGGAGTTCCTCAACCGGGCGGCCGGCCGCCCGGTGCAGGGGCGGATCTACGTGGACACCGGGCCGGTGCTAGAGCGGGCCTGGGCCGTCCAGGCCGGGCTGGGATGGATCGGCAGGAACAGCATGCTCATCCACCCGCGCCTGGGCTCCTACCTGTTCCTGGGGGTCCTGCTGGTAGACCTGGAGCTGGAGCCCGACCCGCCCTTCCCAACGGACCACTGTGGGACCTGCACCCGCTG
The DNA here is from genome assembly GCA_017743605.1 of Thermoflexus sp. GTDB lineage: Bacteria > Chloroflexota > Anaerolineae > Thermoflexales > Thermoflexaceae > Thermoflexus. Next base: position 4,903 of record JAGHYO010000065.1, read on the forward strand.
CATTGAAGCGTGCCCGACCCGCTGCATCCGCCCTGATCGCACCCTGGAGGCGGAGCGCTGCCTTTCCTACCTGACCATCGAGCGGCGGGAGGGGATCCCGGCGGAGTGGCGTGCGGCGATCGGGGATTGGATCTTCGGCTGCGACATCTGTCAGGAGGTCTGCCCCTGGAACCGGCGGTTCGCCCGGCTGACCGCTGAGCCGGCCTTCCAGCCCCGGGAGGGGATCCCCCGTATGGCCTTAGCGGAGGTCCTGGGGATGGATGAGGCGGCGTTCCGGGCGCGGTTCCGCCGCAGCGCCATCCGTCGGGCCAAATGGCGAGGGCTGGTGCGCAACGCCCTGGTGGTCGCAGGGAACCTGCAAGCACGTTCGCTCCGCTCCCAGCTTGAGCGCTGGCGCATCGATGAGGACCCTATGCTGCAGGAGCACGCCGCGTGGGCCCTGGAGCGGATGGAGGAAGTCCAAGCCCTTCCGGTGGGTCCAGGTTAAGGGTCGCGTGGAGATTCGATAGATGGAGCGGGGCGTTTACGTGCTATGTCTGGAGGTGTGGGGGGAAGTGAGCGTCGGCCGGCTCGGGCGCTGGCGGCTGGACGGGACCTACGCCTACGTGGGCTCGGCCCAGGGGCCCGGCGGCTTCCGGCGGCTGGAGCGCCATCGGAGGGTGGCAGACGGCTGTAGCCCGGTGCGCCGCTGGCACATCGATTACCTGCTGGCGGTTGGGCGATGGCGGGGCGCTTTCGCGAGGGAGACGGAGGATCCGACCGCGGAGTGCGCTCTGGCCCGAGCCCTGGCCGACCATCTGCCCCTGGCCATCCCCCGCTTCGGCAGCAGCGACTGCCGCTGCTCTACCCATCTCTTCGCCGTCCCCGACCCCGAACGCTTCCTTCAGTTGCTCGCCGCGCTGGGCTTCCGGACCTTCCCCCAGCGCGAAGAACCTCGCGATCGGTCAGCCCGGATGCGTTAAAATGAGAGAAGGGAACTCGATGGGGATCATCCACAAGGACGTCGCTCCGGGGCGCAGGCGCCCTGCGGGTTTCCCTGAGCCACTGGGAGGAATGGATCGATGTTTTCCGCGCTGATCGAGGCCGCGATGGAAAAGGCCCGCTTCCGCCAGCTGGAGGACGGGACCTATTACGGGGAGATTGAGGTTTACCCCGAGGTCTACGCCACCGGAGCGACCCTGGAGGAATGTCGCCGGGAGCTGGAGGAGGTGTTGATCGAGTGGCTGCAGGATCGCCTGTCCCGCCCGTGACCTTCCCGCCGGCCTGCTGGCGTCTGCTGTGGTCGCCCCCCGCGGATGGCGCCACCCAGATGGCCATCGATGGGACCATCGTGGAGGCCGTGGCGGCCAGGGAGGCCCCGCCGACGGTGCGGTTCTACTGCTGGGACCCTCCCTGCCTCAGCCTGGGGCGGAGCCAGCCGGTGGAGGAGGTGGATCTCTTGCGCTGTCGGGCCGATGGGGTCGAGGTGGTGCGGCGGCCCACGGGGGGGCGGGCCATCCTCCACGCGGAGGAGCTCACCTACAGCGTGATCTTCCCGGAGGTCGACCCTCGGGCGGCGGGCGGCATACCGGAGACCTTCCGGCGGTTCGCCGAAGCCTTTGCAGCAGCCCTGCGCGCCCTGGGCGTCCCCGACGTCGCCCTGGCCCCTCCGTTGGATCTGCGCATTCAGGGCGAGGGGTTCGTCTGCTTCGAGGTGCCCACGGACTCCGAGCTCACCGTGGGCGGGCGTAAAGTCATGGGCAGCGCTCAGTGGCGCCATCGCGGCGCGGTGTTGCAGCACGGCTCCCTGCCCCTCGACGGCGACCCGGGGGCCATCGCCCGGTATCTGCGCCGCGGGCCGGATGCCGAGCGGCTTCGCCAACGAGCGATCACCCTCCGGGAGGCCGCGGGGCGCCCGGTGACCTTCGAGGCGGCCGCGGAGGCAATCCTCACCGCTTTGCGCGAGCTCCTGAACATCTATGTTTTTCCAGGGGACCTAACCCCGGCGGAGCAAGCCCGAATCCCGGCATGGCGGGATCGCGTATCGATCCTGCGGCGGGAAGAGGAGTCCCGGTGAGGAGTGGGGGCGATGGTCGTGGGCACCTGCACGGTGGAGTTACATCTGCCGCAGGCGCTCTCGCTGAAAGACAAGCGCAGCGTAATCAAATCCCTCATTGCCCACCTGCGCCAGGCCTTCAACGTGGCGGCGGCGGAGATTGATCATCAAGACTTCCCGCAATCGGCCCGGCTGGGCCTGGCCACCATCTCCAACGACGCCGGCCACATCCACGCCACCCTCGAGGGCGCTGTCCGCTGGATCCAGGCCCACCGGCGGGATGTAATGGTGGTGGATTGGGAGATCGCGATCCTGTGAACGCTTTCAGAAGCGCTCGTCCCTTCGCAGGGAAAGGAGCTCGGATGACGCATCGGACCACACTCGTCCGGGAGCCCGCGGTGGCCGGCGCCTTTTACCCAGCGGACCCGGGGGCGCTGCAGGAGATGGTCGATCGCCTGCTCGCAGAGGCGCCCCGCTACGAGACCGAGCCGGCCGCCCTGATTGCCCCCCACGCCGGCTACATCTACTCGGGCCACGTGGCCGCGTGGGGGTTCCGGCAACTGGAGGGTCGTCTTTACGACGCCGTGGTGGTGCTAGGCACCAACCACGTTGAGCCTTTCTTCCACGAGATCTCCATATGGGCCCGGGGGGCATGGCAGACCCCCCTGGGAGAGGTCCCCATCGATGAGGAGCTGGCGGATGCCATGCTGGCCGCGGGCCCGCCGCTGCGTTTCGTCCCTGAGGTCCATCTGGAGGAGCACTCCATCGAAGTGGAACTTCCCTTCCTGCAGCGGCTGTTCCCCGGGCTGCGCTTCGTCCCGGTGATGATCGGGGAGCCCTCCCTGGAGAACATCACGGCCCTGACAGAGGCCCTGGCTCGGGCCCTGGCTGGCCGGCGGGCCATCGTCATCGCCAGCAGCGACCTCTCCCACTACCCGCGGGATGAGCACGCCCGTCAGGTGGACCTCAGCGCCGTCGGCGCCATCCTCTCCCTGGATGAGGAGCTGCTTCGCCACACCATCGCGGAGTGGATGGCCCGTCGGATCCCGGGGCTGGCGACGCTGATGTGCGGCGAGGGGCCCGTGCGCACGGCCATGGCCTACGCTCGGCGCGCCGGCGCGATCCACACGACCCTGCTCCGCTACGCCAACTCCAGCGATGTCCCCTACGGGCGCAAGGACCATGTGGTGGGCTACGCGGCCATCCGCTTCGCCCGGGAGCCCGATCCCCCCCTTGGCGCAGAGGACCGGCACGCCCTCCTGCAGATCGCCCGGGAAGCGGTGACCCACGCGGTGCAGGGGCGACCCCTGCCGGAGCTGTCGGTTTCGTCTCCTGCCCTGCAGTTGCCCCGCGCCTGTTTCGTGACCCTGACCCGGGGCGGCCACCTGCGGGGATGCCGGGGGGAGGCCTGGCCGCGCTCGGATCTCGCCCACGCTGTGCAGCGGGTGGCGGCGCTCTCCGCCCTTGATGATCCGCGCTTTCCCCCCGTGACGGCCGAAGAGTTGCCCCATCTGGCGTATGAGATCAGCGTGCTCTCCCCGCTGCGGCCGGTGGCCGATCCCGAGGAGATCGTGATCGGGCGGGACGGCCTCTTCCTCCTGGCAGGGGAGCGCACGGGGCTGCTGCTCCCTCAGGTCCCGGTGGAGCGAGGATGGCATCGGGAGGCCTTCCTGCGGGCCATCTGCCTCAAAGCAGGCCTCCCCGAGGACGCCTGGCGATGGCCGGACGCTCGCCTCTTCCGCTTCGAGGCCGAGGTGTTTGGGGCATCATAGGAAGCGCGCTGGGGATAGGGAGCCTGATCCCGCCGCTTTCTGCGCTCGCAGAATGAGTTGTGCGAAGCTGGGATCGCCTCGGGTTGGTTCTGAAACAAAGGGGCCAAACGGAGCAAGGCTCTCCGAGCCGCTATCCCTTCGTCGGAGCGCTGCGCCCTGCCGACAGGCGGGAAGCAGCTCGCAGGCGCCCGCGCTGACGTTGAAGTGGCTGTTCATCTTGGGAGGCAACCGGCCGGCGATCCGCGATCATTGGATCTCCGCCTCTCGCAGGGCCCGCTCCAGCAAATCCGCCACCCCTATCTCGTTTGCCCAGCGGTGCATGCAATCCATATCGAGTTGGCTGGCACGAACTTTCAGCACACCCAGCACGTCTTCCCATTGGCACTTTGAGACCTCGCCACCCATTCGATACCATTCCAGCTCGGCGAGGATGAGGTCTTCCGGGCTGATCACATACACGCTTCCTGCTGGCTCAGTCGCAATGATCAGCCGTTGGCGTCGCTCCAGTTGCATCTGATCAAAGAGCCGCGGTTTGCAGATGAAGATGTCTACCTTGAAGGCGGTTTCATAATGGATGAGATTGAAGCTGCTTTTATGCTCAACGGCGCTGCGGACCATCTCTGCGTCAATGTAGAATTCCTCAGAAAGAGCATCGATCAGGGCAGGGATATGCTCCAAGCGTATATCGGCCACGATATCCACATCCAGCGTGGAACGCATGACCCCGTGCAGGGAGCTGGCCAGCGCCCCGCCGATGGCATACGGGATGCCGAGGCGCTCGAGGGCTTGAGCGACCAGCAAGGTGATGCGCGTGGTTTCACCGGGCACGGCCATACACCTTTGCGGCCAGCTCGGCTCCCAGCCGCATCTCGGCCAGCATCCGGCGCACCTCTTCGGGCGTAGCCTGCGGATGGCGCTGTCGGATGCCGCTGATGGCCAGCGTGCGGACGGTCTCGTTGAGGCTGTCCACGACCGCGAATTTCTTCCACGGTGGCATGCGTCGGATCCATTCGATTTGAAGGGCCCGGATCTTCGGATGGGTGTCCGAGAACATCCGGCCTCCTATGGCGATCCGGCTTGTCTCGCACGAGTTGCGCTCTGCCCTTTGCGGGATGGCCGAGGATCGGAGGTCCGAAGTCCGCCGAATCCCCGAACATCCGCCGCGGACCCCGAAATCCATTTTATCCCACAAACCCTCTTTTGACTCGCGCGCAGATGCGGCGGGTGTGTCCCAATTTTGTCGGGCCTCGCCGCGTTGTAGGACAACTGCT
>JAGHYO010000066.1 GCA_017743605.1 Thermoflexus sp.
GAGGAGAAGATCCGCCTCGCCCTGAGCTACTTCGCCCGCCGGCCGGGACGGTAGCAGGGAGCGCCGTTCATCGGATCCCCTCCCGCAACCGGGCGCTGACGGAATCTGCAGCGGACGCCACGGCCACGATCGCCCATGCGGCCGTCTCGGCTCGATGATAGTCCGCCCCATCGATCCACAGCTTTGACAGATCGCCGACGGAGGGATCCCCAGGTCCGACAGGGAGGAGACCGGCCTCCCAGTCCCCCGCTTCGGGATCACTCGGCCGGCTTCACCAGGTCCTCGAGCCTGTATCCGGAGGCGCTCAGCTGGGCGCGGAACTCATCGTAGAAGGAGTCGTCGACCTTCTCCAGGCCCTCGATCCCATAGACGGTCTGCAGGGCCTGCTTGCCCTCCTCCGAAGCCGCGATCTCCAGCAGCGCTTGCCGGATCTTCTCCTTCAGATCTGCTGGCAGATCCTTCACTACGCTCACATTGTCATTGGGGATCTTCGCCGTGGTGGCCAGCACTACTACCTTCTCTTTTACATCGGGCATGTCCATCTCCACCGCGCTCCGGGCATCCACATACGTCGCCCCGGCATCGCAATCCCCGTTGTAGACCGCCCTGACCACATCGGAATGAGAGCCTGCGTTCATCACCTGGGCGAAATCTTGATCTGGATCCACCCCGTTGGCCTTGAGCAGGATGCGGGGCATTAGATAACCGGAGGTGGAGAGAGGATCCACCCAGCACATCGCCTTGCCCCGGAGGTCCGCAAGGCTCTTGATCCCAGAGTCCGCCCGGACGATGATCTGCGCGGTGTAGTAGGTCTGGTTGAAGCGGAGGGTGGCCAGGATCACCTCCACGCCGTATTTCTCGTTGGCCAAGAGGTAGCTTAAGGCGTTCAGCCATCCGATCTGGGCTTGACCGGCCCCCATGGCCTCCACGGCGGCAGCGAAGCTGCTGGCCAGGTTCATCCTGACCTTCATGTTCAGCTTCTGCCCCAGCAGCTCGGCCAGCCGCTCGCTGCCCCACTGGATCTCCTCGGGCTCTCCGGAGGGGACGAGGACCACCACCAGGGGGTTCTGTTCACTGCCCAGGGGAGGCCTCTGGGGCGCGCAGGCCCCCAGAGCCAAGCCGAGGAACAAAGCGCTGAGGGTCACGACTCTCATCAGGCGTTTCATGAGGGAACTTCCCTCCTCAGATTTGGTGAACACTCAGGTTCATCTTAGGGAGGGAGGAAGACCAGGTCAACCCCAGCGCCCCTCCGCATGGGCCTTCCCAGGTAGATCCGGTAGAGATGATCCATCGGGTCGCCCCCCGGCACACAGATCCGGAACCCGTTGATCTGGAATCGTTCCCCCAGCCATCGGATCCGCCGCGCACTCAGGAGAACCGGAAAGCCCTGGACAAGCCTGGGATGCGTTGAAACGTCCCACTCCCCTGGCCTCCGGGGCGTAAGGCGATTTACTAGGCAGGCCCGCTGGGTTGACGCAGGCCAGAGGCCAGGTTACAATCATCCGCGCGCTGGCCGAGTCCTGGCGAGCCACCCAGGCGAATGATGATTCGGATTCGGAGCAATAACCCCCTTTCATCTCAGGAACTGGGGAGAGTCCTATGGCACGCTGTGAGCTTTGCGACAAGAGGACGGCTTTCGGAAACTACGTCAGCCACTCCAACCATGCCGAGCGCCGGCGGTTCAAGGTCAACGTTCAGAAGAAGCGGGTCACCTTGAAGGGGGTCACGCGGCGGATCCACATCTGCGCCCGCTGCTTGAAGGCCCTCCACAAGGCGAGGGCCTGATCCGCGGGCTTTCCCGCGAGGGGATGGGGACGCGGCGAGCGCTTCCCATCCCCCTGCTTTTTCATGCAGACGCCGAGCCATCGGACGCGGGGGTCGGCTCGATGCGATGGACCTTTAACAGGTTGGTGTGGCCAGGACGGCCGAAGGGGACGCCCGCGGTGATCACTAAAAGATCCCCAAGCTGGGCGAGGCCACTCTGGAGGGCCGCTTGGCTGGCCGCCCCCAGCATCTCGTCGGTGTTCCGCACCGCCGGCATCAAAGTGGGCTGCACCCCCCAAACCAGGGCCAGCTGCCGAAGGGTGGCCGGGATCGGCGTCACCGCCAGAATGGGCACCGACGGGCGGTGGCGGGCGATCATCCGGGCTGTGTAGCCGGATATCGTGGAGGTGACAATGGCCCGGGCCCCGATCCGCTCGGCGATCTCCACCGTCGCCCGGCTGATGGCCTCCGTGACCTCCGAAGGCTCCCCGATGAGATCCAGCCACCGACGGTGAGGCATCGCCTCCTCCGCCATCCGGGCGATGCGGGCCATCATCTGCACCGCTTCCACCGGATAGGCGCCGGTGGCCGTCTCCGCGGAAAGCATCACCGCATCCGTCCCATCCAGGATGGCGTTGGCCACATCGCTGGCCTCCGCGCGGGTCGGGCGGGGATGATTCACCATGGAGTTGAGCATCTGGGTCGCGGTGATCACCGGCTTGCCCGCCCGGTTGCACAGCTGGATGATCCGTTTCTGATGGATGGGAACTTCCTCCGGAGGGATCTCCACCCCCAGGTCCCCTCGGGCGACCATCACCGCGTCCGCCGCCTCCAGGATGGCCTCGAAGTTCTCCAGGGCCTCCCGCTTCTCAACCTTGGCGATGATGGGGATCGAGGCACCTAGCTCCTGCAGGAGTCCCCGCAACGCGCGCACGTCCTCTGCGGTGCGCACGAAGGAGAGCGCCAAGTAGTCCAGCCCTTGCTCTACCGCGAACCACACATCCAGCCGGTCCTTCTCCGTGAGGGCAGGCAAGGTCATGGGGAGGCCTGGCGCGTTGATCCCCTTATGGGAGCTCAGCGTCCCCCCGCGCACCACCTGACAGATCACATCCGTCCCGTCGACCTCCTCTATCCGGAACTCCAGCCGCCCGTCGTCTAGGAGGAGGGTCTGGCCAGGCTGCACCAGGGCCACCAGCTCCGGATGGGGAAGATGGACCTCTTGCGGGCTGCCGGGGACCGGACGGGTGGTCAGGGTGATGCGCTGGCCCGGGGCGACGGAGATGTAACCCCCCTCGATCACGCCGACCCGCCAGCGCGGACCCTGGAGATCCCCCAAGATGGCGACGATGGCACCTTCCTCCTGGGCCACCTGGCGCACCAGCGCGATGCGTTGGGCGTGGGCGGCGTGGTCACCGTGGGAGAAGTTGATGCGGGCCACGCTCATCGCCGACCGGATCATCGCCCGCAAGACCTCCGGATGATCCGTGGAAGGGCCTAGGGTGCAGACGATCCGAGTGCGTGGTCGCATGGGCATCGTAGGCCTCACCTCCTGGCCTCCGTCATCAGGGGCCGATCCTGCGCCCGAATGCAGATAAACAGTCAGGCTGTAAGCCGAAATTCATCTCGGCTCGGACTACAGCGGTCCCCCTCCAAGGGCTCATCCGAGGATGGCGGGGAGGAGGCCCGTTGCTCCCGCGCCTCGCGGCGCAGCCGGGGCCACCGTGAGGAGAAGGCTACCTCTTATTCGCCTTATTCGCCCTCCCGCTGGAGCAAGCGGCTCATCCGGGCGTCGAAGCGCCGCCAGAGGCGCATCGTGCGGGAGTGAAGCTGAGCGGGTAGATAGCGTGTGATGCGCGCCAGGCGCTCCAGCCAGGGCGGGCGAGGACGAGCCAGGGGCATACCCCATTGGACCACCGCGGCGGCCCAGGTCAATCCGGCACCGAAGGCCACCATCACGACGGTGTCCCCGGGTTTCAGGCGCTCCTGCTGCACGGCCTCACACAGCGCAATGGGAATACTGGCAGCGGAAGTGTTCCCGTAGCGGTCGATGTTCACGAAGAAGCGATCCATCGGCAGCCCTAGGCCCTTGGCAGCTGTCTCGATAATGCGGATGTTGGCCTGATGGGGGACAATCAAGTCCACGTCTTCCAGGCACAGCCCGGCCTGGGCTACCACCTCTCGGGTAGCCTTCTCCATCACCCGAGTGGCGAACCGGAAGACCTCCCGGCCGTTCATCCGGATGAAGTGGCAACTGTCCCGCACCACCGCTTCCGAGATGGGCATCCGGCTGCCGCCCGCAGGCAGGATCAGCAGCTCCCCCCCGGAGCCGTCCGCCCGGATCATAGAGGCCAGCACGCCGCCGAGGGCCTCGCTTCCCTTCAGCACCACCGCCCCTGCTCCGTCCCCGAAGAGCACGCACGTTTCGCGATCGCGCCAGTTCACGATGCGGGAAAAGGTCTCGGCCCCGATGACCAGGGCGATGTCATGAGTCCCGGCTCGGATGGCGGCGGCAGCCATGTGAAGGGCGTAGATGAAGCCGGAGCATGCAGCGAGCAGATCGAAGGCCCCTGCCTTCGAGGCCCCGAGGGCGTCCTGGACCAGGCAGGCGGTCGCCGGGAAGAGATGCTCCGGGGTCGCCGTGGCCACCAAGATCAGGTCGACGTCCCGGGGGCTGATCCCCGCCACCGCCAGCGCCTCTTCGGCGGCAGCGATGGAGAGGGTGGCCACGCTCTCCTGAGGGCCCGCCACCCGCCGCTCCCGGATCCCAGTGCGGGTCACAATCCACTCGTCCGAAGTGTCCACGAACTGAGCCAACTCGTGGTTCGTAACCACCCGCTGGGGCACCGCCATTCCCCAGCCCACGATGTGCGCGTAGCGAGCCATCCGGCTCCCCCCGGTCAAGGATTCAGAGAGGATTCAGAAAAGGGGAAGGTTCACGCCGCGCCATCCTCATAGCGCTGGAAGATCAAGCAGGCGTTGTGGCCCCCGAAGCCGAAGGAGTTCGACATGGCCGCCCGCACGGGCTTGCGCCGTGCCCCGTTCGGCACGTAATCCAGGTCACACTCCGGATCGGGGTGCTCGTAGTTGATCGTGGGCGGGATGACGCCGTCGGTGATGGCGCGGATGCAGACGATGGCCTCCACCGCTCCCGCTGCGCCCAGCAGATGTCCGATCATGGACTTCGTGGAGGAGATCGGCACATTGTAAGCGGCTTCCCCGAAGACCGCCTTGATGGCCTGGGTCTCGCTCCTGTCGTTGAGCGGGGTGCTAGTGCCGTGGGCGTTGATGTAATCGATGTCCCGGGGCGAGAGGCCGGCGTCGGCCAGGGCCCGGCGCATGGCCAGGGCCGCCCCCTCCCCGTTCTCCGGGGGAGCGGTGATGTGATAGGCGTCCGCCGAGGTCCCGTAGCCCACCACCTCGGCGTAGACCCGGGCGCCCCGGGCTTGGGCGTGCTCCAGCCGCTCCAAGATCAGGATCCCCGCCCCCTCTCCCATCACGAAGCCGTCTCGGGTCCGATCGAAGGGACGGGAGGCCCGCTCCGGCTCCTCGTTGCGGGTGGAGATGGCGCCCATCGCGTTGAAGGCGGCCACGGCCACCGGGAGGATGGCCGCCTCCGCACCGCCAGCGATCACCACGTCTGCGTCTCCTTGGCGGATCAGACGCATCGCCTCGCCGATGGCGTTGGCCCCGCTGGCGCAGGCCGTGACCACCGCCATGTTGAGGCCGCGAAAGCCATAAGCGATGGCGATGAGGCCCGGCGCGGTGTCCGCCAGCATCATAGGGACCGTAAGGGGGCTGATCCGGTCCGGCCCCCGAGTGATCAGAGTCTCCACCCCCTGCACCATGGCTCCGATCCCACCGATCCCCGTCCCCAGGATCACCCCTACCCGCTCCCGGTCCACCTGGGCGGGATCCAGACGGGCGTCCTGAAGGGCCTGCTGGGTGGCGGCCAGGGCAAACTGGGCGTAGCGGTCCATCCGGCGGGCCTCCTTGCGGCCGAACCACGCCTCGGGGTCGAACCCTTTGACTTCGGCGGCGATGCGGGTTTTCATCGCCGAGGCGTCAAAGAGGGTGATCGGCCCCACGCCCGAACACCCAGCCACTACGTTCTGCCAGAACGTCTCCACATCGTTCCCTATGGGGGTGATCGCCCCCATCCCAGTGACCACCACACGCGTCATCTCGAAAACCCCCCTCTCTATCTATGCCTACGCATGCTCCTCGCACTTCGAGTCCAGCCGATCCGATCCCCCTTTCGGATGGATCCTGATTGCAGACAGTGCGCGGGGTGAGGAAACCAGCTCCAGGGTCCAGCGGGCTGCTGGCCCGCATCGGCTGGCGCCGAGGTCCCCACCCCATCCGCAGATGTCCGGGTTAATTGTCGAAAGTCCCCGTCGGGGAGAGGAACTCCTCTAAAGAAAACACCCTTTTCGGGGAAATGTTACGCCGCCGGCCGACCGGGCTCGGCATGTCCAGGCAATCGCGAGGGAGGAGCAAAGGGGATAGGCAGGATCTGCAGGGCGCCAGCGAGCAAACCGATCAGGACCATCGCCCCACTCAGGGCCCATTGAACCAAGGCAAGGGGTGGAAAGAGCACGATTTGATAGACCGGGTGAGCGGTGAGCGCAAGGACATATCCGCCTGGCAGCGCGCGCTCCAGCGTCTCGCCGTCACGGAGAGAGGGGAGCGCCTCCTGCCAGACCACCTCGCCGGTCCCTTCCCGGAAAACCGTCAGCGTCCGTGGGAGGCTCAGCTGGAGGATCCAACCGGCCTGAGGGAGGGCCGCGAAGGCCTCGCCTTCTGGGGATGGACGCAACAGCAAGCTGGGGACCGACGGGGCATCCAGGGCGGCGCGCAGCGTCAGCGGCCCCTCCGGTCCGGCCGCCCGCAGCCCCAGCACGGCGCCTTCGCGCCACGCCAGGGCGATGTAAGGGCCCACGCGCAAGGGACGGTTTGGGGCGAAGGTGGTCCCCCCGACGGGGTTCCCTTGCTCCCAGAGGGCGATCTGCCCTTCCTCCAGGGTCAGCCAGAAGGCCCCCGCCGGCCGCCCCTCACCCGGCGTCATGGAAATCGAAACAGGCGGCGGGAGCGCCTGCCCGGCGATCCCCAGGAGGATGGCTCCCAGGAGAGCAGCAGCGCAGAGGGCAGCCCACCGACGCTGGGCCGTGACCGCCTCCAGGGCGTGGACCAGCAGGCTCAACCCCAGGACGACCCACGCCAGCCGCCAGCCCGGCGTCTCCCTCAGGGCCCACAGACCCAGGCGCTCCAGCGGATCGAACATGGTACCGAAGCGCAGCCGGGCCCGGGCCACCCAGAGGCCATAGGCCGGATCGCGCGGCTCCGGCGCCTGGGAGGCCAAAAACATCCAGAGAAGGCCGAGCGCGAGCAGCACCGCCGGGATCCCGATCCCCCAAGGGCTACCCAGCCATCCCCACGCTCGGCGCAGCAGGTGCAGTCCCTTGTGGATCCCACGCGCCCAATTGGGCAAGGGCATCCAAGGGGGAACCCGAACGGCTCTCCGGTTTTCCGCCGGTTCCAACGAAGGATGTTCCCGCATGGGGGCATCACCGGGGTCTGGAGAGCCACCTGCGGGATTCGAACCCGCGACCCCCCGCTTACGAGGCGGGTGCTCTACCGGCTGAGCTAAGGTGGCATCCGCCGCCTTAATTATATGGGAATCCGACGAACCCGACAACCCGGGAAGCGCCTGCAACCGGGCTTTTTGATTTTTCGGCCACGGACAGATGGCGGGGGAACGGCGAGCAGTCGTCCCACCATCTCCGCCCTACCCCGTCCGGGAAACCGGAAAGCCGCCGCTTGCAAGGCCCGGCCCTCATTTTGCCTTCCCCTCATCTGCCTCGCAAAATCCCTTCCGGAGCGCAGGACGATGACGCGAGTGATCTCGATCGATCCCGAGCGGCCGGATCCGGAGGCCATCGCCCGGGCGGCGGAGATCCTGCGGGAGGGGGGCCTGGTGGCCTTCCCGACGGAAACCGTATATGGGCTGGGGGCCGACGGCCTCAGCCTCAGGGCTTTGGAGCGCCTGTTCGCCGCGAAGGGCCGGCCGCCCACCGACCCCGTGATCCTTCACATCGCGGACCTGGAGGCGCTGCCCCAGTTGGCTCGAGAGATCCCCCCCCACGCCTGGACCCTGGCGCAGCGCTTCTGGCCAGGACCCCTGACCCTAGTGCTACCAAGGCAACCCGTGGTCCCCGATCTCGCCACCGCAGGCCTGCCGACGGTGGCGGTGCGGATGCCCGCTCATCCGGTGGCCCTGGCCCTGATCCGAGCGACGGGGACGCCCATCGCGGCCCCCAGCGCCAACCGGTTCGGCCACGTCAGCCCGACCACCGCCCGACACGTCCTGGAGGACCTGGAGAGCCGGATCGATCTCATTTTAGACGCGGGCCCCACGGCCATCGGGGTGGAGTCCACGGTGTTGGACCTCACCCGGCCGGTGCCCACCATCCTCCGACCGGGGGGCTTGTCCCGTGAGGCCCTGGAGGCCGTTCTCGGGCCGGTGGCCGTGTTCGACCGCGCGGTGGCGGGCCCGGCGCCCTCCCCGGGGATGCTGCCCAAACACTACGCGCCCCGGACCGAGCTGGTGGTCTTGCTGGGGCCGAAGGAGGCGCTCCGCCCCCGTTTGCGGGAGATCGCCCGCCATTACATCCAGCAGGGATATCGGGTGGGGCTGCTGATCGCGGAGGAGGACCGCGCGGCCGTGGCCGACCTGCCCGTTGAGCTTGTGGCCCTGGGCTCGGAGATGGATCGGGCAGGCATTGCCCGCCGGCTGTATCCGGCGCTCCGGGAGCTGGACCAGCGGGGGCTTGACCTGATCCTCGCTCGGGAGTTCGGGACCGAGGGCCTGGGGCTGGCCATCCGGGATCGCCTCATCCGCGCCGCTGGCGGCCGGGTCATCCAGGTTGAAGAACATTCCTCATAGGAGCGGGCCTGCATATCAGCCTGGGAGGTCGCTGCCCCGTGGAGACGATCCGCGTCGGACGCTGCGGGTTCCCGAAAGCGCGATCGGTTTGCTTGCGCACGTCTCACGCAGTGGAGGTCCAGCAGACGTTCTACGATCCGCCCCAGCCGAAGACGCTGCGGCGATGGCGCGAGGAGGCGAGGCTGGATTTCGTTTTCACCCTCAAGGCCTAGCAGCTCGTCACTCACCCGGCGAGCGGCCCGACTTACCGCCGGCTGCGGCGGCCCCTGGCCCCTGAGGGACGCCCTCAGGCCAGCGCCTTTCAGGACACGTCGGTCGTGCAGCGAGGATGGGCGGCCACGGTGGAGATGGCGAAAGCCCTGGTCGCGGCGGTCGTGTTGCTGCAGCGCCCAGCCTCCTTCACCCCGACCCCCACCCATCTCCGAAAACTGGGAACCTTCCTCGAAGGCGCCCAGAAGGTCCCCTTGCGGCTGGCCCGGGAACCCCATGGGGACTGGCCGGAGGCGGTGATCCGCTGCATCTGCGCGCGCTACCGGATCGTCCATGTGGCGGACCCCCTGACGCGGGCCCCGGTCACCGGCGACGTCGCCTACTTCCGCCTCCACGGCCGGACCGGATACACCGATGCGGACCTAGGGGAGATCTGGGCCCGCTGTCAGGGATTCCGGGAGGCCTTCATGTTCTTCAACAACGTGTCTATGCGGGAGGATGCGCAGCGGTTCCGAGAGATGATCCGGCGCCGGCCCTCTTCCCCAGATCTGGCTACAATTTAAGGGAGGAGGGGTTCTCCCACGCGCCTCCTCGCCGCCAAGCACTGCGGGAAAAACCGGCTCAGGGAGGTGCACGATGTTCAGCGAGCAGGACCTACGGGAGCTGGCTGCGCTGGAAAGCCCGAACGTCCCCATCCTGAGCCTCTATCTGAATGTAGACCCTCGCCATCAGACCAAGGACCATTACCGGTTGAATCTGCGGCATCTGCTGGAGCGAGTGAAGGACCAGGCCTCCCGCGCCGATGTGGAGGCCGCTCAGCGCTTTGTGGAACGGGAATACGATGGCTCGGGACGGGGCCTGGCGATGTTCTCTGCCCAGGCTCACGGCCTGTGGCGGGTCTTCACCCTCGCCGTCCCCACCCCCAACCTGGCCTTCGTAGGGCCCAAGCCCTATGTCTTCCCCCTGGCCAAGCTCTGGGACGCTTACGGCCGCTTCCTGATCACGCTGGTGGACAAGACCCATATCCGCCTGCTGTTTTACCAGATGGGCGAGCTCCA
>JAGHYO010000067.1 GCA_017743605.1 Thermoflexus sp.
GGGGTCCGGTAGATCGTGGCCGGCGCCCAGGCGCCTTCATAGGGCTGGCGGAAGTAGTAATCGAAGATGTATTGCACATACCCGATGTGGAAAAGGATGAGATCCCCCGGGCGATAGCCCTCGGCCACCACTCGGGCAGCCGATCGGAAGTCCGACTTCAGCGGGAGCGCCGTCTGGGCCCAGAGGCCGACGGCCATCGGCGTCAGGACGCAGGCCAGGGCCAGGGCGCGCGGGAGCCGTCCCGGGATCCGGGCCCAGCCCGCCGCGGCGAGGGCGATCCAGGCCGGCGCCGCCGCGATCAGATAGCGCTCGACGAAAAGGGGACGGCACAGCGAGATCAGGGAAAGAAAAGCCCACGGGCTCAGGGCCCAGATCCCCAGCGCGGCGCGGAACCGCCCGCCCGCGCGCCCGGCCATTAGCCCCAGGGCGGCTAGGGCGGAGAGGGGAATAAACCCCCAATCCGGGAAGCCTCCCCACACCCCTACGCTGAACCCCCAGGCCATCATCCCCAGGCCTTGCAACGGTGGGACGCGAGGGAAGCCGGTCTCGCCGCAGGCCGCGCGGATCCCTTCATTCCACTGGATGAGCTGAGGGATTTGCCAGGCCAGGAGAGGCAGATCAATGAGGAGCACCAGGCCGAGGGCCAGGATGAGAAGGGGCAGGGACTTCCGATCCGCCCGCTGGATCCCCAGGGCGAGGAGGGCCGGCAGGAAGAGCACGAACAGGATGTGGCTGTAGAGGCCCAAGGCAACCCAGAGGACAGCCTCAAGCCATCCGCTGGGATCCCGGCGGGCGGCCTCCACGGCACCCCACGCAGCCAGGAACAAGGTCACCAGGAGCGCATACATCTTCGCCTCCTGGCCGTACCAGGCGAGGAAGGGGGAGAAGGCCAACCCGAGGGCGGCCAGCCGGGCAGCCGGCCGCGGCAGATGTCGGCGGAACATGGCGAAGCCCAGGGCGACGCTCAGGACCGCTAGGGCGGCGGAGGGAAAGCGGAGGGCGAACTCAGAGTCTCCGGCCAGGCGGACCCACTGGAACAGCCCCAGGAAATAGAGCGGCCCGTTGAATCCGGGGCGGGCGAGGAGCTCCGCCAGCCGTGTCCACCCTGCTCCTGCCCCGACCTGGAAGGCCGCCGCAACCTCGGCGGTGAGATCGCGGCCGAAGCGGAGGGCGTCGACCTCATCCCGCCAGAGGGACTGGGCGGTGAGCCCGCCGACGCGGAGGGCAAAGGCCAGCAGCAGCAGGAGCAGGATCCGCGGATCCGGGCGCCGGGGGCGCCATCGCCGCAGCGCCGCGAGGGCCCGGCCGAGGCCGAAGCTCAGGCTCCATCCGACGAAGAAGGCGAGGAGCGCGCCCGCCCCGCTCATCGCCAGAGGATCCCGCAGATCGAGACCACCGAGGTCCCCGCCTCATCCGCAGGGCAGAGATCGTAATCCACTCGCTCCCCGGCCGTCGGCTCCAGGAGGCGGAGGGCTAAGTAGATGACGGAGACCCCGCAGACGTTGTTGCGATCGCGGGTCTCCCGGATGCGGGCGAAGAAGCCGGCGGCGTCCCCGGCGACCATGTGGGCGATGAGCGATTCATCTTCCGCCTTCAGGCGCGCCCGTCCGCGCAGATCCAGGGGATGCCCTCCGAAAGCCGGACCCACGTGGGCCAAGTCTCCTGCAGCCACCACGACTGTCCGCCGCCCGGCAACGGCCGCCCGCAGGGCCTCCAGGAAGCGCACGACGCGGGGATCGTCCATCGGGTCCATGTCCTTCTCAATGCAGGAAGCAAAGGGACCGCACAGGATAGGCGCCAGCTCCACGGGCTTCCCTTCGCGGACCGCGTGGAGCCACACAGCGGCGAGCTCGATGGAGTGCTCACTGCGGTGGCGGAGCTCGCCGGCGAAGGCGGCCTCTTCGCCCAGGGCGTGGGCCAGGGCGTCCACGACGGGCTGAGCAGTGGGCAACACCCCGAAGGGCGTGGCGTAATGCTGGCGGGTCAGGGTGATGGCGCCGTCCTCCCCGTAATGATCCGTCCCCAGGAGGATCACCTGGTCCGCCTCCCGGACGAAGGGGGCGGCCCGGGCCCAGACCCGGGCATAGGTTCGGCCGCCCCGGGCGTAATCGATGTGGGGGCTGAGCAACCCACGCCCCTCAGAGACGGGGGCGTCCGGCGCAGCCTCTTGGTGAAAGCGGCGGATCATCCGACGCAGGGCTTGGGGGTCAGCGGGGTAGACCTCCCCAGCAAGCATCGGTGGGCGGAAGGGCGCGCGGCGGTAGTCTTCCAGGGCGCGGGCCTGGGCCTCGGCGAAACGGGGGTTGTCCAAGAGATACATCTCGTCTAGCGTGGCGATCAGAGCGCGCAGCGTCTCCTCGTCGAACCGGACGCCATAGCGCACCATCAGGGCGGCCCGGATGGCCCGCAGATCCCGGGTGCCATCGCATAGGGCGAGAACAGGGGCCAGGGGCTGGGGGATGAGGGCCGTCTGGTCCGAGAGACGAAGGGGGTCCCGGACCAGGATGTAGGAGCGTCCGTTCCGGTTCATCGGCCGAAGATCCACCGGCCGCAGCTTCGGATAACGCGCCGCTTCGCCCACCGCGCTCCTCCTCCGCAGGATATCGCCAAGTGGCTATTCTAACGAAAAACGAAAGACCGGGGTTCCAGGAACCGCGAGACAATCCATGGCACCACACAACATCCGCAGTGGTCGGCCATCTCGTTTGGGAGTTGCGTGGTGGATTCAGCGGAAGGACGACATCGGTCCGCCCAGTGGCAGCCTCCCCTGCCGCGCCGCAACTTCTGGGCTACACCGTGTTGATGGGCATCCCTTCCAGAAAATGCTTTAGGTTCATCATGGTGGTGTCGAGGATGCGCTGCAGAGCCTCCCAGCTATTGAAAGCAATATGTGGCGTGAAGACCACATCCTCGCGGCGCAAGAGCAGGCGGGCCTGCACCACGTGGCGCCACGCCTCGGAGGCGCTGGGGGAAGTCAGAAGGGCTCGCTCTTCCTTGACGAACTCCTCCCCCTCGATCACATCGAGACCAGCGCCGCCCAGGATCCCCTCCTCCAACGCCTGCAGGAGAGCGTCCGTGTCCACCAAAGCGCCGCGGCCGGTGTTGATGAGCAAGGCGCCGCGCTTCATCTTGCGAAAAGCTTCCCGGTTGATCAGGTGACGGGTTTGAGGGGTGAGAGGAGTGTGAAGGCTAACGATGTCCGATTCCCGCAGCAAGACGTCGAGGTCGGTGTAGGAGAACCCCAGCACGTCCGCAAAGAGCGGGTTAGGTCGGATGTCGTAGGCGAGCACCCGCATGCCGAAGCCGCGAGCGATGCGGATGACGTGCAAGCCAATGCTGCCCGTGCCGATCACCCCAAGGGTCTTGCCGTACAGATCAAAGCCCCTCAGGCCTTCGATGGAAAAATCTGAGCGCTGGGCTTGTAGGTACGCCTTATGCACCTTGCGGGAGAGGGCGAGGATCAGGGCAAAGGTATGCTCGGCAACGGTGGTCTCGCCATAGCGAGGGACATGGCAGACGGTGATGTTGTGGCGGCGGCAGGCTTCAAGGTCGATGTGGTCATAGCCAGTGGATCGGGTGAGCACCAGTTTTAGGCGGGGGAGGGCTTGGAGAAGGTCATCCCGAACTCGAGAGTAAATGAAGATCGAGACAGCCTCAACGTCGGCAAGAGCAGAGGCGTGGGCAAGGGTGAGCCGATCGGGGTGGAAGCACGGGTGGATCTTTCCGTCCAGCCCCATCGCCGCCATACGGGACTGAAGATACTTCTCCTCCCAGGGCTCTATCTCGAAGAAGGCAACGCGCATTCCTTGTCCTCCGGGATTGGCTACATTTTCCAAGGCTACCACAAAAGCCTGCGTGCTGCAAACTCTCTGGCCGTATCGGAGACGGGAAGGTCGAGGCCAAAAACACACCTTGAAGCGGGCTAGATGGTCTTGGGAACCGCTCTTGCCGTGACCCATCTTGGGATCGAAGACGGAGGTTCGGGGCGACGGCCCCTCCCGCAGGAGAATCCATGCTCGCAGGCCGAAATTGATTTCGGCCGTGTCCTGTAAGAAATTTATCCTGTAGGAGCGGCTTCTGCCGCGATCTTGCGTCATCGAAGAGGAGGTTCGGGGTTGTAGGGGATGTCTTCACCGGGACTCTTTGCGGCCTTGAAGACGGGTTCGGGGCTGAAGCCCCTCCTACAGAAAAATCAATTCTTGTAGGAGCGGCTTTCGCCGCGACCTTTGGTGTCATCGAAGACGTGGGGTTCGGGGTAGTAGGGACCCCCTTCACCGGGACTCTTTGCGGCCATAAAGACGGGTTCGGGGATGAAGCCCCTCCTACGGGAGGATCGATCTTGGGGTAGGAACGGCTTCCGCCGCAACCTTAGGGGTTCGAAGACACGAATTCAGGGCGAAATCCCCTCATGCGCGAGCCGCAATTCATTTCGGCATCCGCGCACGGCCATCCACGAGCGGCAACACGAATCCATGGGGAATCCACCACGCCAGACTCATCCAAGAGCCCACGCGCTCCGCTCATGCTTCCCCCGCCTCCAGCTCCCCATCCGAGCGGGCTGCGATCCAACGTCTGTCGTCCGGGAACAGGACAAGGGCCGCTGGATCCTTCAGCAGGCTCCTGCATCGGCTCCGGAGACCGCCCTCGGGCATCTGAAAGATCTGGATCTCGCCGTCCTCCCATCCGGCCCACAACGCCCGCCCATCCCTGGAGAAGGCGAGGGCCTGCACCGCATCTTTCCTTGGTGGGATCAGAATCTGAGGTTCGGCTTCCTCTTGCAGGGACCATCGGCGCAGCTCGCCCGCCTGATCCCCCGAGACCAGCCACCGGCCGTCGGGAGAGAAAGCAAGGGCCCGGATCCCCGACGCATGGCCTTCCCAGGCTCGCCGGAGGCTCCCGTCCGGAAGGGACCAGAGGCGGAGGGTCGAATCATCCCCGCCCGACGCCAGACATGCGCCGTCCTGGGAGAAGGCCAGCGCCTGCACCTCATTCGTATGGCCTTCCAGAACGGCCACGAGCGCTCCCTCCGGGATCCGCCAGAGGCGGATGGCCCGGTCGTCCCCGCCGGAGGCCAGATAGCGGCCGTCAGGGGAGAACGAAAGGGCCCTCAGCCAGTCTGTGTGACCCTCCAGAGCGCCCGCCTGCTCCCCCTCCGGGATCCGCCACAGATAGATCTTGTTATCGTCGCCCCCTGAGGCCAGCAGGCGGCCATCTGGAGAGAAAGCCAGCGCCCGCACCCAATCCGTGTGACCCTTCGCCGTTTGCACGGAGGTCAAAGGTGGAACAGGCCAGCGCAGGATCCTGCCATCCTCGCCGCCGGAGAGAAGGCCCTCCTCCTCGGGCATGAAAGCGAGGCCCCGGACCCAACCGGCATCTACCTGCCGCCACACCATCCACACCCGATGCTTCTCGGAGAGCTCCCACCCGCCGATCCACCCCTCCGCTCCCCCTGCCGCCAAGAGCGGCCGGCTCGGATGAAAGGAAAGGGTGAGAACCGGCGAGGCGGGGACGCCGGAGAGGGCGAGGAACGTGAGGCTCTCGTCTTCCCACCGCCAGAGGCGGAAGGGCTCGGATGGGTCCCGCCCACCGGTCGCAAGCCGGGATCCATCTGGGGAGAAGGCGAGGGCAAAGAGGGGGCCAAGGCAGGCGCGGCGGCGGTGTTTCGGCCTCCCTGTGGGCATCTCCCACAGATGGAGCCAGCCGCCGTGATCTCCAGAGGCCAGATAGCGCCCATCCGGCGAGAACGCCAGGGTGTGGATGCGCTCCACATGGCCTTCGAGGACGCCTAGCAGACGGCCCTCAGGGATCCGCCAGAGCCGGATGCGGCAGTCGTGCCCGCCGGCAGCGAGGATGTCGCCGGCCGGGGAGAACGCCAGCCCGCGCAGGACCCCGACGCCTCCCCGCAGACGTCGAATGGGGGTCCCTTCGGGAAGGCGCCAGAGACGCACCCAACCATCTTCCCCGGCGGAAGCCAGGACGGAGCGCTGAGGGGAGAATGCGAGAGCATGCACCGGACCCCGGTGCCCGGGCCAGCGGCGGGGATCCCGAGCCCCGGCTTCCCGGCTCCAGAGCCAGAGCTCCCCGGTTTCGCTCCCGGCGGCGATGAAGGAGGCGTCGGGGGATCGGGCGATGACCCGCACCCATCCGGAGAATCGTCCCCATTCCTCCGGGGCGAGGGCGCCTCCTGCCATCGACAGCCAGCCGATCCTCCCGCTTTTGTCCCCCCAGGCCACCCATCGGCCATCCGGAGAGGCGGCCAGGCTGAGGAGGCCCTCGCCCCCGGTCCCGATCCGCCAGGCAGTTTTCCGAGCAGGATGCGCTTCTTTCATGGTTGCTGTTCAGGCGCTGACGGAAGTCCACCCTCTGAGGCCTGGGGCCGATGGTCGGCCTTCGCCGACCCCGCTGGGGATGCCAACGAAAGCGTGTCAGCCGAGGCCGACACCTCGCCCGCAGGGCCCAGGGAAGACGATTTCAATGGGCTGATTATAGAGCGCTCTCCAGCCGGGCCTGGGGAAGTCCCTCCGATGACAGCTCGATTCGAATCCGGCCGCGTGAGAGGTGCGGGTGTGCGGCCAGGAGGCGGGCCAGCGGGGTCTGCACGTAGCGGGCCACTGTGCGCTGCATCGGGCGGGCCCCTAGGGCGGGATCGTAGCCTTCGGCCACGCAGCGCTCCAGGATCGCCGGGCTGACCTCCAGGGAGAGGCCGGGACGCACCTCGGCGAGGCGGTCGCGGAGGGCCTGGATCTCCCGCTCGGCGATCCGTCGCACCCCCTCCGTCGTCAGAGGTCGGAAGACAATCACCCGGTCGATGCGGTTGAGGAACTCCGGGCGGAAGTGGCGCTCGAGCTGACGCCGAATGCGGGTCTCCATGCCAGAGGCGGCCTGCACCGGCATCAAGCCGGGCGGGTTTCCCAGATGGAGATATTGCTCACTGCCGACGTTGGAGGTCATCAGGATCAGGCAGTGGCGGAACGACACCACCTCCCCCCGGGCGCTGGCGATCCGCCCCTCGCCGAGGATGGAAAGCAGCGCATCGAAGAGATAGCGATCGCTCTTCTCAATCTCGTCCAGCAGGAGGACGCAGAAGGGATGAGCGGCCACCGCCTCCACCGGGCTATGGCGCAGGCCGCTGGGGTCCCCCAGGAAGCGCGCCAGCCCCTCCGGCCCCACATAGGCCCCCATATCGCACCGGATCAGCCGGTCCTCCGAGCCGAAGAGGAAGCGAGCCGTCTGACGGGCCAGCTCCGTCTTCCCCACACCGCTGGGTCCCAGGAAAAGGAAAACTCCCCACGGCCCCTCCGGGCGGGCCAGACGGGCCTTCAGCGTCAGGATGGCGTCCACCATCGCGGCCACGGCTTCCTCCTGGCCATAAATCCTCTGGGCGAAGAAGGCATAGACCTCCTCGAACGAAAGGGGATGGGACTCCGAGACAAGGGCCAGGGGCAACCCGGTGTGGGCGGCCAATGCCTGCGCCAGGTCCTCTCGGGTCAGGCGTCCGGACGCCTTCCGCATCGCCCGGGCCGTGCGAAGCAACCGGATGGGCCCTCCCGGGGCGGCCTCCCTCTGGAAGGGAGCGGCGAGGGCTGCGTCCGCCAAACCTTTCTCCACGGCCAGGCCCTGGGCTCGCCAGACCCGGCAGAGGGCCTCCAGGACGGTGCGGACCTCCTCGGCCTCCATCGGCGGGACCTCAAAGGGGACCAGGGCGCGGGCGAAGTGCGGAGCCTGCTGGCGAAGGTAGTGGAACCCCTCCGGGGTGGTAAGGCCGATGAACCTCAGCCCCTGCTCCAGGCCGGGGAGGAGCAGGTTCGCCACCGTCCGCTCCACGTTCAGCTCGTGGCTGCCGGCCCGGGCCAACAGGTGGACCTGATCCACCGCCAGGATCGCCTGAGCCTGAAGGGCGTTCCGGAGGATCTCCCCTACCCGGTTCTCCAGCTCGTGCATGTAGAAGACCCCGCGGTGAAAAACCGGGGCGTGGGTGAGGATCAACGGACGGCCGGACAGCGCCGAGGGGAAGCCATCTGGCGCGTGGGCCATGGCGTAGGCCAGCTGCCAGAGCAGCCCTTTCTTCCCCACCCCCGGCTCCCCGATGAGGGCCACTGGATGGCCCTCCGTCAGCAGGGCGATCAGCCGGCCGAGGAGCTCCATGCGAAGGAGCAACGGCCGAGGCGGTCCCACTTCCCGGATCTCCCGAACCAGGTCGAGGCCGAGGTAGTCCAAGCGGGCCAGCCTGGGGACCCGCTCCTCAGGGCTCTTCTCCAGGAGCTCCATATCTGGAGCGAATTCCTGGATCCCGCGCTCCCAGCCCTCCTCGCCCTGAAGCAGCGCTTCTTGGCGCGCCTTCAGGATGTGGGACCAGCGGGCCTCAGGGTTCCGGTTCTTCATCTATGCTCCTCCTGTGCCAGTGACGCAATGGGTCGCAGCAAGGATCACGGTAGGAGGGGCTTCGATCCCGAACATCGGTATGCGATCCCGCAAGGGTCGCAGCGAAGGCTGCCTCTACAGCCTCAACAGGACCAGTCTTTTGGTAGGAGGGGCTTTCGCCCCGAACCTGTCTTCAAGACCACAAAGGGCCCCCAATGAAGGCATCCCCTACAACCTCGAACCTCACGTCTTCGATGACGCCAAAGGTCGCGGCGGAAGCCGCTCCTACCCAAATATCGATGAATATCGATCTTCTTGTAGGAGGGGCCCCAGCCCCGAACCCCGTCTGCAATCCTGCAAGGGCTGCAGCGGAAGCCGCTCCTACAAGAAGGGAAGCCGTTCACGAATTCGATCTGCGAACATTACGAGCGCTGCCTTCGGAGTCCCCGCGCATACTCCCATCTATGGACAGCCCCTCACCCCTTCGGCACATGGGCTGCTGTGGAGAGGCCGGGAAGATTTTTGCGAACGGGCACAATGGCATCGATGAAACCGTAGCGCAGGGCCTCCTCGGCGGTGAACCAGCGGGTGCGGCGCATATCCGCCTGGATGCGGGCCAGGGGCTGGCCCGTGTGTTGCGCCAGGATCCGGGCCAGCGTCCGGAAGAGGTCCCGCATCAGCCCATGGGTCTGGCGCACAGAGGTCAGGCTGCCTCCGGCTTCGCTCAGGGGCGTGGAGGGCTCGTGGATCATCACCCGGGCGTTGGGCGTCGCGAAGCGCATCCCCGGGGATCCGGCCGCCAGGATGCAGGCGGCCATGCTCAGGGCGCAGCCCACACAGTAGGTCGCGATCGGCGCCCGGATGGCCTGCATCGCATCGTAGAGGGCCAGGCCGTCCAGGATGTTCCCGCCGGCGGAGTTGATGTAGAGCTCGATGGGAGCGCTCGGATCCGCCGCGTTCATCAGCAACATCGCCAGGATCAGCGCGTTCACCGTGGACTCATTGATCGGCGTGCCTAAGAACAGGATGCGATGCTTCAGGGACTCCTCCAGGATCCGGTCCATCGCGGCCCTCCCGGAACAGGTTGCGCCGAAGGAGCGCCTCAGGCGGCGCGGGATCGGGCGTCGGGCCCGGCGGAGGAAGCCGGCAGGGGAAGGATGAGGAAGCCCTCCTCCGCCCCCAGGATGTGGACCCGGGCCAGCTCGGCCATCCGCTGCGCGTCCTCCAGCGTGAGCTGCCGCAGCGCCTCCTGCAGGATCCGCGCCTGCTGAGATTCCACAGGCGGATGGATGGCGCCCAGCATCACCCGCTGCACCTCGACCCCCTGATCGGCGAGGCGACGGACGAGGCCGGCGCGGATGCGCCCCGCCAGGAACTCCCGGCGGTCCCCGGCGCACAGGCGCTCCAGGGGCTCCTCCCCCCTCCGCGTCCGAAGCACATCTTCCAGATGCAGGCGGATCAGGTCGTCCGGGTTCCGGAGGAGGGCCCGCAGGGCGGCCGGTCGGTTCTCCGGCGGGATGGCCAGCGGATTCAGCCGGAAGCTCACGTTCCATTCGACCTCGATGGGGATGCCGTCGGCGGAGCGAACGCCGG
>JAGHYO010000068.1 GCA_017743605.1 Thermoflexus sp.
GGCCCGTCGGCCAGCACCCCGGCCACCTCGCCGACCAGCAGGATGCGGGTGGGGCGGAGGACCTCCAGCAGGGCATCGAACACCGCCTCGGTGGAGAGGATCGTCGCTCCCCGCTCCCGATCGAAGACCACATCCCCCCCGGTCAGAGGGATCAGGCCGGCCTCCCACGCCCGCTGGAAGGCCCGGGCCTCGAAGTCGATGGGGATCCCGCCGGCGGCCTCCGCGACGGCGGAGGGAGGGATGCTGAGGGCGGGCAGGCCGGCCGCGTGGAAGGCGCGGCGGACGTGCATGTGGAGCTCCGCGGCCGCCAGGGCCACCTCCGCGAACCCCCACCAGTCCTCCGGGCGGGAGATCCCCTCGTGGATGCGGGTGCGGGCGGCGGCGGCGTGGCCGAAGGAGCCGCTGCCGTGGCCGACCAGGATCCGCAGCCCGGGCCGCTCCTGCAGGGCCTCGCGGATCTCCTCCGCCAGCCGGCGGATCACCCGCCGGCGCGCCCGCCGCTCCCGGCGCTTGTCGGTGATCAGGGAGCCGCCCAGCTTGATGAAGATCCGTTCTCCGGTTCCTTCACGCATGGGTGTTCATCCCTCCAGGCGGTGGAGGCGGCGGACCTGGGCGATCAGGTTCTCCACGGAGGGCTCATCGGCCCGAGGCGGCGGTCCCAGGGGATCCAGGACATCGTCGTGTCCGAGCCAGAGGCGGAAGGCCGCCAGGACCCCGTAGGCCAGGGCGTCCCGGTGGTAGCCACCTTCCAGCACAAACACGAAGCGTCCCTGGCAGAGGGCATCGGCCAGCTCGGTTAGCCCCCGGGTCAGGGCGGCGAACCCCTGCACCGTCATCGATAGCCCGCCCAGGGGATCTCCCCAGTGGGGGTCGTAGCCGGCGGAGACCAGCAGCAGCTCCGGCGCGAAGCGTTGCGCGGCGGGGGCGATCACCGCCTCGAAGAGCTGCTGGAAGCCGCGGTCGCCCACCCCCATCGGCAGCGGGAGGTTGATGGTGGCCCCCTCCCCGGGACCGGCCCCGATCTCCCGCCAGTGGCCGCTCCCCGGGTAGATCCCCCACTGGTGGGTGGAAAGATACAGCACGGTGGGGTCCGTGTAGAAGATCGCCTGGGTGCCGTTGCCGTGGTGGAGGTCGAAGTCGACGATCATCACGCGGCGCGCGCCCAGCTCCTCACGGGCGAAGCGGGCGCCGAGGGCGATGTTATTGAAGAGACAGAAGCCCTCGCCGTGATCCGGGAAGGCGTGATGGCCGGGGGGGCGGACCAGGGCGAAGGCCCTGCGGGCGCGGCCTTCCCACACGGCGGCGACGGCGGCCTCCACGGCCCCGGCGGCCCGCCGGGCGGCTTCAAAGGAATGGGGGGTCACGTAGGTCTCATCGCCGGGGAAGTTCAGGCCCCCGCCGCCCCGCTCAGCCAGGCGGCGCACCCGCTCCACATAGGCGGGCTCATGCACCCGGGTCAGGCGCTCCATCGGGATGGGTTCGATGGGGAGCGGGGTGATCCGGTCCAGGACCCCGTGGGTCCGGAGGACCTCCAGGATGCGTTCCAGGCGGTCGCGGCGCTCGATGTGCTGGGGGTCATCGTGCTCGAGGAAAATGGGATCAAAAGCGTAGGCGATGGCCATCGCACTCCCCTCTGGGTAGAGCTCTCCAGAGGGGAGTTTAGTAGGGATTCGAGCACCCCGCCATTTCGGTTTTCAAGAGCGAGGCGGTTTCTGCGGATGGGTCTCAGCGCGTTTCGGGATGTTGAGCGAGGAAGGCGAGGAGCTCTTCTCGGGTCGGCATCGAGGGCTGAGCGCCGTGTTTGGTGACGCTTAAAGCTCCGGCCGCGCTGGCCCAGCGGAGGGCTTCCTCGACGGACCGGCCCTCCCACAGCGCCGCCGCCAGCGCTCCGTTGAAGGCATCCCCTGCCGCCACTGTGTCCACCACCGGCACTCGATAGGCCGGCACCCAGCGTGTCCCCTTCTCATCCGCATACACGCATCCGCGTTCCCCCAGTGTGATCACCACGTGCCGGCATCCCCGTCCCACCAGCGTCCGTGCCGCCTCTTCGATGGCGTTCGCATCTCGCAGCGGGAAGCCCACCAATCCCTCCGCCTCCACCTCGTTCGGTGTCAGCCACGCGCACCATCGATAGATCTCCTCCGGCAGCTCCATCGCCGGCGCGGGGTTCAGGATCACCGTCACCCCGGCCCGGGCCGCCCGCTCCGCCGCCGCGGCCACCACCTCCAGTGGCACCTCCAGCTGCAGCAGGAGCACCCGGGCCTCGGCGAGGGCCTCCTCCAGCCGGGCCAGCTCGGCTTCCCCCACCCGGCCGTTGGCGCCCGGGATCACCACGATGGCGTTCTGTCCGCTCTCCTCCAGCACGATCAGCGCGGTCCCGGAGCTCGCCTCCGGGTCCGTCATCACCCCGCTGATCTCCGCCCCGGCCTCTGCCAGGCCCTGGCGCAGGGCCGGGCCGAACACGTCGTTCCCCACCCGCCCGATCATCCGGGTCGGCACCCTTAGGCGGGCGGCGGCCACCGCCTGGTTGGCCCCCTTGCCTCCCGGGGCGGTGAAGAACCGGTGCCCCCGCAGCGTCTCCCCAGGCCGTGGGAACCGTGGGGCCACCGCCACCAGATCCATGTTGATGCTCCCCAGCACCACCACACTCATCCTTCGCTCCTCCTTCGGATCAAACGGGAGGTTCGAGGGAGGCGTCCCCATTCAACGCCGGCCTGCAGGGCGCGATCCAGCCCGACTGCGAGGATGAACACCAGCCCCTTGATCACCTGCTGATGATAAGAAGGAACTTCCAGCAGATTGAGGCCGTTGCCCACGGTAGCCATCACCAGCGCTCCGATGAGCGTGCCCTCTACACGGCCGTAACCCCCGCTGAGGCGGGCGCCCCCCAGGACGGAAGCGGCGATGGCCTCCAGCTCCAGGCCGACGCCCACATTGGGTTGGGCGGACCAGAGGCGAGCGGTCAGCAGGATGCCTCCCAGCGCGGCCAGGAGGCCGCTCAGGGCGTAGACCATCCCCTTGACCCTCCGCACGCGAACGCCGGAAAGCCAGGCCAGTTCTTCCCCCCCGCCGATCGCATAGAGATGTAAGCCCCAGGCGGTGCGATGGAGCAGGAGGCGAACCACCAGGGCGACAAAGAGCATGACCAGGACAGGCATCGGGATGCCCGCCAGGTCCCCGGTGCCCAGAAAGGTGAAGGAGTCCGGCAGTCCGGAGATCGGATATCCACGGGTGTAAACCAGCGTGAGCCCGCGTGCGATGGCCATGGTGGAGAGCGTGGCGATGAACGGTGCCAGGCGGCCGTAGACCACCAGGGCTCCGTTCAACGCGCCCAGGATCAGCCCCACCCCCAGCGCGGCCGCGATTGCGATCCCCACCGGCCATCCGTCCCGGACCATCCACCCGGCGGCCAGGGCGCCTGTGAGGGCGACCACTGAGCCCACCGAGAGATCGATCCCCCCGCTGATGATGGTCATCGTCATCCCCATAGCTACCACGGCGAGGATGGAGGACTGAAGGGCCACGTTCAGCAGGTTGGAAGGGGTCAGGAACTGCGGGGTCAGCGCGGCCAGCGCCAACCAGAGCATCGCCAGAACCAGCGCCCCACTCCATCGTCCGAGAAACTCACGCAGCTCGAACATCGCCTTCCCCCATCGCCAGGGCGAGGACACGGTCGGCGGTGGCCTCCTCCCGACTCAACTCGCCGACGATCCGACCCTCTCGCATCACCACGATCCGATCACTCACGCCCAGGACCTCGGGGAGATCTGAGGAGATCATGAGAATGGCCATCCCTTCGCGGGCCATCTGGTCCATGAGCCCGTGGATCTCCGCCTTGGCCCCCACATCGATCCCCCGCGTCGGCTCGTCCAGGATCATGATCTTCGGCCGGAGCATCAGCCACCGTGCCAGGACAGCTTTCTGCTGGTTCCCACCGGATAAATAACGGACCCGAAGGGCTGGGCGGGGTGGACGGATGTCCAGCGCGCGGATGTAAGGGACGCACGCCCGGTCCAGCTGCGCAGGGAAGAGCAACCCCAGGCGAGCAAGGCGAGGAAGGGAGGAAATCGTGACGTTGGAGCGCAAGGCCATGCCCAGGAACAGCGCCTGCGCTTTGCGATCCTCCGGGACGAAGGCCATCCCCAGGCGGATGGCATCCGCAGGGGAACGAATGGTCACCGGCCGGCCCTCTATGCGCACCTCCCCGCCATCGAGGGGGTCCAGCCCGAACAGGGCGCGGGCCACCTCGGTGCGGCCGGCCCCTACCAGCCCGGCCAGCCCCACGATCTCCCCGCGGTGAACCTGAAACGAAACCTCGTGGAAGACCCCCACGCGGGTCAACCCCCGGACTTCCAGGACCACTTCCTGCCCGGGCGTTTCGGTTTTCACAAACATCTCTTTCATCTCACGCCCGACCATCATGCGCACCACCGCGGAGGGTGTCACCTCCGAGATGGGGAAGGTCCCGATGTGCCGGCCGTCCCGCAGCACGGTGATCCGGTCGGCGATGCGGAACACCTCCTCCAGCCGGTGAGAGATGAAGAGGATCGCCACCCCTCGTCGCTTCAAGTCCGACAGCAGCTCGAACAGACGATGGATCTCCCGCTCGCTGAGGGCGGAGGTAGGCTCGTCCATGATCAGCAAACGGGCGTCCTCGGAGAGCGCCCGGGCGATCTCCAGCATCTGGCGCTGGGCGAAGGGGAGGTTGCCGACCACGGCGCGGGGGTCCAGATCCAACCCCACCCCGTTCAGGATCCGCCGCGCCTGCTTTTCCATGGTCCGCAGATCCAATCCTCCCCAGAAGGTGCGGGGCTCCCGGCCCAGAAGGAGGTTCTGGGCGACGGTGAGGTTGGGCAGCAGGCTGAGCTCCTGGTGGATCACGGCGATCCCCAGGCGGCGCGCGTGGCGGGGATCGGTGATCTCCACCGGCTGGCCCTTCCAGAGGATCCGGCCGCTGTCCCGGGGGATGACCCCCGCAAGGATCCGAATGAGGGTGCTCTTGCCTGCGCCGTTCTCCCCCACCAACCCGTGGATCTCCCCGGGGAAGATCTCCAGGGAGACCCGGTCCAGGGCCTGAACGCCCGGGAAAGCTTTGGAGATCTCTTCGGCGCGCAGCAGGGGCTCCATCATCTGCTCCAGAAGATGAAGGTGCGGGCGGGGGTCCCCCCGCCCGCATCGGCGATCACCGGGATGAGCGAGGAACCGGCTCGCCTGCCCCTCTTCTTAAGCTTGCCTACTTAACGGTGTCCTTGGTCACCAGGGAGAGGGGGACAGGGATGAATTTCTCGACCTTCTCGCCCCGCAGATACTTGACCGCCATCTCCACAGCGAGCCGGCCCATCTCCGCCGGCTGCTGGGCCACCGTGGCCGCCAGCTTCCCTTCCTTCACCGCTTTGACGGCGTCGTCGATAGCGTCGAAGCCTACGAAGATGATCCCGGTGCGCCCGGCCGCCTCGGCCGCCTGGATGGCGCCCAGGACCATTTCATCGTTGTGGGCGAAGACGCCGTCGATCTGAGGCTGGGCCTGGAGGATGTTCTCGAAGACCTGCAGGCCCTTAGCGCGGTTGAAGTCGGCGGGCTGGCGGGCGACCACCTCGAGGCCCGGGCACTTCTCCTTCAAGTAGTCGTTGAAGCCTTTGCCCCGATCGCGGGCAGCGGAGGTGCCCGGGATGCCCTCCAGCTCTACTACATTGCCCTTGCCGTTCAGAGCCTTGCAGAGGAACTCGGCGGCCATCTGTCCCCCGGCCACGTTATCCGAGGCGATGTGGGAGACGATCTCACCCCCCTCCGCGGCCCGGTCCACGGTGAAGACGGGGATCCCGGCCTGGTTCGCCTTCTGGATGCTGGGGACCACGGCCTTGGTGTCGGTGGGGTTGATCAGGAGGGCGGAGACCTTCTTCTGGATGAGGTCCTCGATGTTGGCCGCCTCCTTGGCGGGATCATCCTGGGCATCCACCACGATGAGCTTCACCCCATACTGGGCGGCGGCACGCTCCGCGCCCTCCTTCAGGGTGACGAAGAAGGGGTTGTTCAGGGTGGAAAGGGAAAGACCCAGGACGATTTCCTTGGGTTGCGCCGCAGCAGGGGTCGCAGTAGCCGAAGGGGCTGCGGGCGTGGCCGGCGCGCAGGCGCCGGCGGCCAGCGCCAGAACCAATCCCACCAGCACAGCTACACGGGCGCGCATCGCTTCTCCTCCTTTCGCTTGCTTAAGGTTTCAGAACCGGGACGCAGGGCCGATCGCTCATCCCGGGAACTCCCATCTCCGCACAATGTCCTCCCGGGTTCAACCGGGCGACGCCGCTACTCGCGCCGCAGGAGCCGGTGGAGCAGCAACGCGATGGCGATCACGCCGCCTTTGAACACCTGCTCGTAGAACGAGGGGATGTTCAGCAGGTTGATCCCGTTGTTCAGCATCCCGATGAGCAGGGCGCCGATCAGCGTGCCCCCCAGCCATCCCTCCCCACCGGCCAGGCTGGTCCCGCCGATGACCACGGCGGCGATGGCGTCGAACTCGTAGCCGATGCCCAGGGTAGGGGGCGCCGAATCCAGCCGACCGATCAGGATCAGGCCGGCCAGGGCAGCCAGCCCCCCGCTCAGGGCGTAGGTCAGCACCAGGCGCCGCGCGACCGGGATCCCGGCGGCGCGTGCGGCTGTCGGGTTGTTGCCGATGGCCAGCAAATGCTCTCCCCACACCGTGAACTGGAGCAGGATCCCTCCGAATCCGAACACCAGGGCCATCACCAGAACCGGAACCGGGAACGGCCCCACCCAGCCGGCCCCGAGCCACCGGAAGGCGTCTGGGAACCCGGTGATGGGCCGGCCCTGGGTGTAGCTGAGGGCAAGCCCCCGCGCGATGGTCATCATCCCCAGGGTGGCGATGAAGGGCGGAATCCGGAGATAGGCCACGGCCATCCCGTTCAGGGCCCCCAGGGCGAAGCCCAGGGCCAGGGCGCTGAACATCGCCAGGGGCGGGGCCTGCCCGCTGGTCACCAGACTGGCCGCCACCACCCCCGTCAGGGCCAGGATCGAACCGACGGAAAGATCGATGCCCCCGCTGAGGATCACCAGGGTCATCCCCACCGCGATGATGCCGTTCACCGAGGTCTGGCGGACCACGTTGATCAGATTGCCCGGCGTGAGGAAACGCGGGGAGGCCAGGCTCAGCACCACGCCGAAAATGAGCAGCGTGAGCACCAGACCCCATCGGGTCCAGCGTTCCCGGGCCTCCAATGTGCTTCCCCATCGGGGAAGCCAGGCCGGCCGTCCCAGCGCCCTCACGGGTTCCACGGAGGGACGATCCATCCCTTTACGCCTCCAGGGAGGTCACGAGAGCCTCCGCCGCGTCATATCGGATCAGAAAATCACACCCGAGACCAGGATCACGTTCGCGTAAGGCGTGCATTCCCCGGTGCGGACCACCGCCCGGGCCCTGCCGGTCATCGCTTTGAAGGTCTCATGGGGCACGTGCTCGATCTCGACGGCGCGCAGCCGATCGCGCACGGCCTCATAAAGCTGCGGGCTGCGCTCTCTCATCTCCATGGCGACGATCGCTTTCTCCACGTGGAGCTCCTCCAGGACGGCATCGAGGACCTCCAGGAAGGGGGGCAGGCCGGGGCGGACAGCGAGATCGATCCGTGCAACGGTAAGGGGGATGGGCAGCCCGGCATCGGCGATAACCAGCAGATCCCCATGGCCCATCTCGGCGATCACCTGGCTCAGAGGCGCGTTGAGCAATCCCCGTTTTTTCATGGGCCTCGCTCCTAAGTGGACTGACGGACCACCAGGCGCACAGGGAGGATCAGGCGAGCCGGCGGGCGATCCGGCTCCCCCAGCCGGCGTAACAGGAGATCCCCCGCCATACGTCCCATCTCATAGGTGGGCTGGGCCACCGTGGTCAGGGGCGGGATCACATAGGACGCCAGGAGGATGTCGTCGAATCCCACTAAAGCGATGTCGTCCGGGATCGACAGGCCGGCCTCCCCGATCGCCCGCATCGCCCCGATGGCCATCAGGTCGTTGCAAGCGAAGATGGCTGTGGGGCGGACCTCCGCGGGCAGGCCCAGGAAAAAGCGGGCCGCCTCATAACCGCTCTCCGCCCGGAAATCGCCTCGCCGCACCCAGACCTCCGGCGGCCGGATTCCCGCCTCCTCCAACGCTTTCCGGTAGCCCCGCACGCGATCCGCGCTGGGGGTCAGCTCCGAGGGACCAGTGATGCAGGCGATCCGCCGATGCCCTCGCTCCAGGAGGTGGCGGGTTGCCAGATACCCACCTTGGAAGTTATCCGCCAGCACGCAATCCGCCTCTAGGCCCGGCAGATCCCGGTCGACGACCACGAAGGGGATCCCGCGCTGGCGCAGCATAGAAAGATGCGCCGGGGTGGACCGGACCGAAACCAGGGCGATCCCATCCACCTGCTGCTCGATCAGAACCCCCAAGTAACGCTGCTCCTTGGCTGGATCCCCGTCGGAGTTGCAGAGGATCACGCTGTGATCGTGGGCGAAGCTCAGATCCTCCAGCCCGCGGGCGATTTCCGCGAAGAACGGGTTGGCGCTGTCGGGGACAACGAGGCCGATCACATGGGTGCGCTTGCGTCGGAGCCCCCGGGCCAGCCGGTTAGGGCGATATTGCAAGGCACGGACAGCCTCCCGAACCCGAGCCTCTACCTCCGGACTCACCGACCGGGTCCCGTTCAGCACATACGAGACCGTGGCGATCGAAACCCCCGCCCGCCGGGCGACATCCTGAAGCGTCGCCATCGCTCATGCTGGTTAAACGTTTAACTTCATGAAAGCATAAAGCCGGGAATCTGTCAAGTCGGGGCCCCGCGGCGAGGTGGTCCGGAGGCTATCATCTTTTACGAGGGATTCCCGTCTCGAGGAGTTCGATGCCGCGGTATTCCCCGCCTCCCTTTCGGGTGGGGCCGGCGCTGGGGGCGCTGGTCCTCGCCTTGGCCGGATTGTTTTCGACCTGGATCCAGGCACGTTTCCAGCCCGTGCCCACACCGCCCCTTGCGGATCTGCAAGGGGGCGCGGTTGCTGGCTACGTCCGGGTCCACGGGGTTCTCCCCGAGCCCCCCCGCTGGGAGCCGGAAGGCCCCCGCCTCCGCTTCCGCCTCAGCGACGGCACGGCCGAACTGCGGGTCCTCGCCAATGGGCCGGTCGCCGCCGCCCTGGCCCAGGCAAAGCGGATCCCCCGCGCCGGCGACGTGGTCACTGTGGAGGGACGCCTGCGCGAGGATCGGGGTCCTCCCTGGCTGGAGGTCGTCCACGCGGAGGCCCTGCGCGTCGAGCGCCCGGAGCCTCTCCCCCTCTCCATCGGCGATCTCCGCTCTGCCCCGTTGGGAGCCCGCGTGCAGATCACCGGGCAGATCCGAAGCGTCCGCCGCCCCTATGAGGGCCTCACCCTGATCCGCTTGCAGGATGAGACCGGGTCCATTGATGTGGCGTGGTATGAGGCCCTGGTGGGGACGCGGGCGGAGCTGCCCCTGGGCGCGGGCCTTCGGATCACGGGAGCGCTGACCCTATACCGGGAGGCCCCTCAGGTGGCGCTGGACGATCCGGAGGGCTGGGCCCGGATCCCCTGGACGCCTGTGCCCCAACCCATCGCCCGCGCCCGGGAGCGTCCCGACGGCGCCTGGGTCAGCGTGGAGGGGATCCTGGAGGAGCTCTCCGACACCCGCTGGACCCTTGCGGATGAAACGGGGTCTCTGGAGGTGCAGCTTTCCCGGGGGCTGCGGGCGGCCCTCCCTGCCACCCCGCCGCCGGGGGCCCAGGTGCAGATATGGGGGCGCTTGCGGTGGCGCGCGGGGACCCCGGCGCTCTATCCCGAGCTCTCGCTGGACCTGCGTTGGGAGCCTCCGGTGGCGACGCCCATGCCGGTCCCTTCCCCGACGGCCCGGCCGATGCC
>JAGHYO010000069.1 GCA_017743605.1 Thermoflexus sp.
TCACATACGGCTCCCGCACCGGAACCTTCCGCTCGTCCACCACCATCACCCCCATTGCCACCTCCCATCTGTCCGCCCCATCCGTGCAGGGGTTGCTGGATCGCCTCGCCGAACCCGTCCCACACGGTCAAATGATTACACCGAACATGATGGGCGGGATCTTCGAGGCAATCAATCTAAGGAACAGCCGCCCGTCATCGCCGGTGCGGCTCCCTCGATCCACCCGGTAGAACGAACAGGAGGCTGCCCGGGCGTCCAACTGCTGATCGCCCCCATCCGGGGCGCGGCGCTCTATGAAGCGCGCGACGCACCGCTTGGGGATCCCTCACCGGGACTCGCAGGCCTCCGGGGATGAGCAGTCGCAGACTTCGGCCACCGCCTCGATCTCCACCCGGGCTCCCATAGGCAGCGCCGCCACGCCCACCGCGGAACGGGCGGGGGGCATTTCCGGGAAGAACTCGGCGTAAACCGCGTTCATGCGAGGCCACTCGGAGAGATCCACCAGGAACACTGTGGTCTTGACCACGCGACGAAGGCAGGACCCGGCCGCCTCCAGGATTGCCCGCAAATTCTCCAGGGCCTGCCGGGTCTGGCTCTCGATGTCCGGCCCGGCCAGCTGGCGGGTCTGCGGGACCAAGCCCAGCTGTCCGGCGGTGAAGATGAGGCTCCCCACCCGGATGGCCTGAGAATAGGGACCAACGGCGGGAGGAGCCTTCTCCGTGGCAATCACTTCCCGAGCCATCGCGCCTCCTGAGGCTATGGATTCAGGCGGAACGCGAACCGTAGAGGACATGCTGGCGGACGGCGTGGCAGAGCAAGCACATGGGATCCTCGCAGAGCAAGGCCATGGGATCCCGGCGCAGGAGCTCCAGGAGGATCTCCACCATCTGCCCCATGGGCAACCCTTGCACAACCAACTCTCCTAAGTAGACCCGACGGGTGATGGGCTCCAGGCGCGGCGCGGCGGCCCCGAAGCCCCGGCGGCATCCCGGGAAGCCCGGCAGCTCCACCACCCGGCGGTCCATCAACGCCCAGCGGAGGAAGGTTTTGCGCCCGGCCAGGGCTTCCACGTAATGGATGGCCATGTTCATGGTGTGATCGACGCCGAGGAGCAGGACGTCCCCTTGTTCCGTGTGCAGCCAGCGCAACGGCCCCCAAGGGTCCAGGAGAGACTGGGCGATGACGGCCGCCTCCGCATGCGGGCCCACTGCGACGAAGGAAAGGACGGGATGCTCGCTCCGGCGCGCGCCGGACAGCCGTCGGGCCATCTCGGCCAGAGGGCCCCACTCCGAATCCGTCAGCAGATCCGGGCGGAAGAACACCGCCCGGGCGTTGACCCCCTGCATGGCCAGGTAGACCACGCCGTTGTCCGGCGGGCCCGTCCGCGGGTAGACCACTGTGGAGGAGGTAAAGGCGGGGGTCAGCCAGGTCTCACCGGCCATAGCCGTCTGGACCGCGCCGAGGAGGGTAGCGATACCACCCCGCACCTGCCTCGCCGCGTCGGGGGCGGCCACGATCAGGGCTGGGCCGTCCGGGTTCCAGCGGACGGCCTCCAGGGCCAGAACCAGGGTTCGGAAACCGATCGGTCCCACCACTGAAGCTCAGCGCCCTTTCCACTCAGCTTTGCGCTTCTCGATGAACGCTTGCATCCCTTCTTTCTGGTCTTCCGTAGCGAAGAGGAGATAGAAGAGCCGGCGCTCGTGTTCCACGCCGTCCCGCAGGCTGGTCTCGAAGGCTTTGTTCACCGCCTCCTTGGCCAGACGCACAGCGACGGGCGGCCGGGCAGCGATCTCCTTCGCCAGGCGGATGGCCTCCTCCAGGTAAACCTCCACGGGGACCACGCGGGAGACCAGCCCAGCGGCCTCCGCCTCCCGGGCGCTCATGTAGCGGCCGGTGAGGATCATCTCCATGGCCTTCGACTTGCCGATGGCTCGGGTCAGGCGCTGGGTGCCCCCGGCCCCGGGCATCACCCCGATGTTGATCTCTGGCTGGCCGAAGACAGCGGTCTCCGAGGCGACGATGATATCGCAGGCCATGGCCAGCTCGCAGCCTCCGCCCAGGCACCAGCCCGAGACCGCGGCGATGATCGGCTTGCGAATGCGCTGGATGCGATCCCAGCGGGCGATGTGATCCCACAACAGCATCTCCACTGCACTGGCCTCGGCCATCTCCTTGATGTCCGCCCCCGCGGCGAAGGCCCGCTCGTTTCCGGTGATCACGATGCAGCGGATGGCCTCATCCCGATCGAAGGCCTCCAGGGCCGTCGCCAGCTCCTCCATCAGGACGCTGTTGAGGGCGTTCAGCTGCTGGGGGCGGTTCAGGCGGATCAGCCCCACGTTCTCGATGATCTCCACTAAGATCGAGGTATAGGCCATCGGAGCCTCTCACACGCCGAGAATGGGATCGGGCTCTCCTACCCGAAGTTGAGCAGGAAGATGTACTCCACGGTGGCGTAGAGGTTGAGGGTCATGTGCATCACGATGGGCGGCCAAAGGGACCGGGTGCGGGCCCGCAACCCGGTCAGGACCAGGCCGACGAGGAACACCTGGGCGATCCAGAACCACTGATCAGCAGTCCCCCCGTAAGTGAGGAGGTGGAACAGGGCAAAGATCAGCGAGACGAGATAGACGGCGAACATGGGGCCCACCCGCACCGCCAGGGCGGGATACAGGAGGCCCCGGAACAGCAGCTCCTCCGTCGGCGGGCCGACCAGCACGGCGAGGAACCCCATGGCCGCCCAGCCTAGGGGATCTCGGCCCCGGAACAGAGGAGCGAGGTTCTCAGGGATCACCGGGCGCCCCGTTGCGATGGCCACCGCATCCAGGGCGATCGCTAGGCCCAGGGCGAGGAAGGGCACCGCCCAAAGAGGGACCCGCGCCGGGCGGACCAGGCGGAGGGCCTGGGCCAGGGACGTGCGCACCCATAGGCGCAGGCCGGCGAAGAGCGTGAGCAAGGTGAACAGGTAGACCAGTCCGCTGGACAGGCCCATGAAACGACCGCTTTCAGCGGCCTGCTGCAGGGCTGCTTCTAACGGCTGATCCAAGGCAAACAAGATCCAGTAAACCAGGAGCAGGAGCGCTCCTAGCATGAACTGTACCATCAGGAAATACGCCAGGGCCGTCAGAGCCAGTCCGATCCCCCAGGGCGGGGCCGGCTCCAGCTCCTCAGCCGGTGTAGAAGAGGAAGGGGCAGGACACATCTTCACGCGCTCCCTTGATAAATTTATTGGGGAAGTCGACCCAGACATCTATGGCAAGGTCGGCGGGCCCCTCTCTCACCACGCCCACGCGAGGGCCATATCCAGCCACTCCCGGCTCCGGGGCGGGTTCAGGGCCTGCTCGTAAACCCGAGCGAACTCCGCCTCAAACAGGGCCGCCATCGCCGGATCCTCCACGATCAAGAAGTTCTCGTCGTTGTTCCGCTCGGCGCGGCGGGAAAAGTTGTAGGACCCGAAGATCACCACCCGACGGTCGATGACGAACACCTTATGGTGCATGTTGTAAGGGTTGCCGTCCTTCCACACATCAATCCCCGCCTGCCGCAGGCGGCTGAACTGGCTCACGGGGGACTCCGCGCCGCTAGACTCGAACACCCCGCGGATCTCCACCCCGGCCCGGGCCCGCTC
Organism: Thermoflexus sp.; assembly: GCA_017743605.1. Taxonomy (GTDB): domain Bacteria; phylum Chloroflexota; class Anaerolineae; order Thermoflexales; family Thermoflexaceae; genus Thermoflexus. Next base: position 3,626 of record JAGHYO010000069.1, read on the forward strand.
CAGCAACGCATCGCCGATTCGCGGGTGGGTGAAGGCGAAGGCCAGGAAGGCGATGCGCTCCCGGGCCCCCCGGATCGCCCGCACAATCGCCTCGAGCGTCGGATCCTCCGGGGCGAAGTAATTTTCCACCGGGATCCCGTGGACGGCCAGTCGCGGGGTCGTGTCGCTAGGGGAGCGCGCGGGGCCGAAGGCACGTCGCTCGAACATGGCGGCGAACTTGACGGCGTAGTTGCGGGCCAGCTCCGGCGAGCGAAGAAGGACAGCGTTGTTGTCGTTTTGATAGACATCGTTGTCTGTGAAGTTCATCGAGCCCGTCCACACCCGCTCGCCGTCGATGACCATGAACTTGTTGTGCATGTAGCCCTCCTGCTCGTCGGTGACCACCGGGATGCCCCCTGCCCGCAGGCGGGCGATGGCCTTCGTGTCGGCGTTGTCGGTCTCGGTGACCACCCGAACCCGGACGCCGCGATCGCGAGCCCGCAGAAGGGCCTCCGCCACCGGCATGAGATCAATGTCGTAGACCGCCACATCCAGGGTCCGCTGGGCGCCTTCGATGGCCGCGATGAGAACATCGACGACACCCCCCTGATGGAACTCCAGGGCATCCGGGAAACGCGGGGCGGTGAAGAAGACCTCATACCATCCACCTTCGCCGGATGGGGCAACGGGAGGCAGCGCTCCTCCCCAGCTCATGCACTGCGGGGCTATCCCTAGAACTGCCGCCAAGATCGGCAGAACGACCAGACCGGCTGGAGATAGAGGCCGGGATAACACACGAGACCCTCCCCGTAGCAAACTCTGCCTCTTGCGCGAGCTCAAGGGGACCTCCGAAAGTGAAATGCGCTCACCCCTCCGGCTCCCCCAAAGGGGGGTCCGGGAACCAGTCCCGCAGCGCTTCTAAAGCCCACTCCAGACGCTGCCCCAGTGTCCAGGCTTCCCACGCCGGAGGAAGCATCAGTCCCCACACCGAGAGAAGCTCCCTCGCCTCCTCTGCCGGGGCTCGGACCGCCCGGCCAATGCGGCGCATGGCCTGGCGCACCCGATTGCCGGTTCTCTCCGGGGCAGGGGCCACCCGCGCTATGGCCCAGTTGAGCAGGCGCTCCGCCTCCGCGTCCGTCAGCCCGCCCCGCCAGCCCTCGTCCTCCGACACCCGCTCTAGCCAGGCCGCCAGCCCGGGCTCCAGTGTTGGTCCCTCTTCGCTCCCGCTCAATGCCAGCCTCCAGCGGTTTGCGGAAGGGCGATGCGCAGCGTGTAGGACGCGGGCTCCGTAGTGAACCGCGCCAGCGCTGAGATCGCCAGCACCACCCGGCGATCCGGCCCGGCCTCGACGAGCCACTCCCCAGTCCCATCGGCCCGTAGGGGCAGCCGCTCCACCCGGGCTTCTCCGTCCCTCCGGAGGCGGAGGATTTGGAGGGCAAAGCGAACGGGGACCTCCGGGGCGACCCGGGCCCAGCCCTCTGCCTCCCAACCGGCCTCCCCCTCGGCCCCATCCCGGAACCCGATCTCCGGGATCTCGATGGCATCCAGGGCTACCCCGGGGCGGTTGACCGCGTCGTCGGTGACCACCTCGAAGCGCAGACGGATCACCCGTCCTGCATAAGGCGTGAGATCCACGGTCTCGGTGATCCAGCGCGGCTTCTTCCGTCCCCCGCTCACCCCCGTGTAGCCCCATCCCAAATTGTTTTGATTGGGATTCGCGTCGGTCCCCGAGGGCGTGCGCAACAACGTCCAGCGCTGCCCCCCATCCGTGGAGATGCTGACGTAGGCGTAATCCCAATCCTCTTCCAGATCATACCAGATGCGATAGCGCAGGGTAGCCCGTGGGGTCCCCCGCAGATCGATGACACGAGTCAGGCGAGGGTTGCTGTCGTCCCCCCGGACCGCAAACCAGAAGCGCCGGCCTTCGAAGGGGGAGGTGGCGACCAGGGGCAGGACGGCGGAGCCTCGGAAAGAGAGGGCCAGGGTCCGCCTGGCCGGGAGCTCGATGTAATCCGTAGCATATGGGAACAACGTGTCCCGGATCTCCCGGGGGAGACGGTTCACCCGAGCGGCCCGCCGGGGCTCCGGGAGCGACAACGCCCGGTAGCGCGGCCCCGAGGCAAGCTCAGCGTGATCTAGGAAGTTCGCCGCGACCCACTCCAGAAAGAAGGCGTCAGCATCCTCGCCCGCCCCCCGCTCGCGCAACACCGCGTCCACGGCCTCCAGGCCGTTCTCCGGGTGGGCCACCAGACGCCGCGTGGCCTCCTCTCCGAAGCGCTCCAGGAAGTATTCCATGAAAAGAAGGGCCGCTCCGTAGTGCTCCGCGTTCCCTTCCTCCTGAGTCCCCCAGGTGTTCAGCTGGGTGTCGGGCCGGGCCAGGAAGGCGCTCTCAAAGCCGCCCGCGTCGTAGCCGCTGAGGAAGGCGGCCAGCTCCGAGGCCCCTTCGTTCAGCCAGGTCTCCTCATTGCGGTCGTTATACCAGTGGATCATGTGCTGGAACTCATGGGCTAGCACCCCGTGATAGAAATCTGAGCCGACGCGCACAGCGTCGAGATTGACGTAGAACATCTCCGCCTCGTTGGAATCCGGCCGCACCGCTTTGGGGAACTCGTCCTTGCTGGCGTAATAGCCCGCCACACCCCCCAGCCCACCGACGTGGAGGATGAAGAGACGCGGATCGCAATCCACGCCGGGCGTCCACTCGCTGCCGAAGAATTCACGGACGGTCGGGTAGGTCCGCTGCTCAAAGGTCTCGGCGGCCGCCCGCAGAGCCGCCGGGTCCACCGTCCGCCCCTCCTCCACCCAGAGATACGCATGGGGGGTCTTCTCCCGCAGGACCGCCGTCACGGTGAAGGTCTGGTTCGTGTCGGTGTTGGAAACCAAGAAGGCCCGTCGGGCCCCGAGCGGGAGATCGCGTTCCGGCCGGCAGGCCGTCTCCGGCGTGTCGGGCGGGAGGCCGAGATACCGCACCGCCAGGTCCCGCAGGTCCCGCATCGGAGGGTCCGCTTGACGAAGCGCCTGAAGGGTTTCCGCTGCACTTAGGGCATCGAAAGAGTTCAGCGTCCCCCAGGGGGTGGTCGCCGGGATCGCTGGCATGGGGGTCGAGCGGAGGGTTTCCCCTCGCCCGCACAGCCCACCCAGGGCCAGCACTAAGAGGACCCCTCGAATGATCCCTGTTCGAGTCATCGGGCGCTCCGGAGGAAATCTATGCTGTGCTTCTATCATAAACCCGCACCTTCGGATAGCGCTTCCGCCCTATGCGGCTTCCGGGAGATCCGGGAGCGCCCCGCTCAGTGATCCGCTTGCCCTGGAATGAGACCGCGGCCGGATCCACAACCCCTTGCAGATCCGAGATAGCGGCTTATCATGCGTGGTGGTAAAAGCATGGGGACGAGCTCAGGCCGAGCCTCATCGGGATGCCTCCCCTCAGGATCCGCGCGTGCCTTTCCTGCAGCCCGCAGGAGGATCGGATGAACGGGATGACTCGAGCGCAGGCCCGAAGGTTCCGGGATCGATGGCGCGCCGTTGGCCTGATCGAGGCCATGGAGCATCGCGTTTCCTCGGCCGGTCTGCGCTGGCAGCAGCTGAACGCCCTGTGGCGCATGGCGATCGGCCTGGGGCTCCCGCTAACGGAGGCAGAAGGCGCGCAAGAAGTGCGGGAACGTTGGATCCGGCTGAAGGCGCGTGACCGATGAACTCATCTCGCGAACTCTACCCCCTTCTGGAACCCCTAGAGGCGGTGCAGCGCTTGCTGGCGCGTTTCGGCGAGCGTGGGATGATCATCGGCGGTGTGGCAGCCAGCCTGTTAGGGAGACCGCGCCTCACCGCTGATGTGGATGTGATCATGCTCCTGTCTGTCGAAGAGTTGCCGGAGCTGATCGCGGCGGCCGAGGAGGAGGGGCTTACGCCACGCATCCAGGACGCGGAGGATTTCGCCCGCCATCATTATGTCCTGTTGCTGCGTCATCGGAACAGCGGGATTCCCGTGGACATCTCCTTGGGCATGCTATCCTTTGAAAAAGAGGCGGTGGAGCGCAGCATCGTCTATCAGGCTGGCGAACTCACACTCCGACTTCCCACCCCTGAAGACCTCATCATCTTTAAGGCCGTGGCACATCGGCCTCAGGACTTGCTAGATATCCAGGCCCTTGTCAAGGCCCACCCGAATCTGGACAGGGAACGCATCGAGCGCTGGGTTCGCGAATTTGCTCGCGCTCTGGACATGCCTGATCTATGGGAGAACATCGCAGGGTGGTTGCGCGAAACTTAACGTATCCCATCGCTGCCTCAGGCACGAAGCGCCAGCAGCACAGATGGCCACGACTTCCTTCATTCAGATCCACAAAGGCCGTTCGCCTCTATTTCTTCAACGGGAGAGAACCAGGTGGCAGTGCAAGAAAATTGGGCTAACAACCGCAGCGATCAGGTGATCTGTTCGGCGCAGGAGTTGCATAAAGAGCGATAGCGCAGCTGGTCAGGACGCGCGCGTTTTCCTTTGCAGGTCCATTGCGCTCCCATGAGCTAGCCGCTGAACCGGTTGCCCCAGCGATCCCCTGGCCCTGGCCGCAGGTTCAGGGCCAACGCCCCCTCGGTGTGAGCGAAAGCACCCGGGAGACCTGACAGTCGACACCCCTACCCGGACCGATGCGGATGTATACTTCGCAAAAACAAGGGTAGCTAAGATGAACTTTCTCGGCCCCAGGCGGGGCCGTTGGCAGCCCGAGCGAAGAGGGAGGCTTCCCATGGCCCGACCGATGGTGACGGTGGACGGGAACGAGGCCGCTGCCAACGTGGCCTATCTGCTGAGCGAGGTGATTGCCATCTATCCGATCACCCCCTCCTCCCCCATGGGGGAGCTGGCGGATGAGTGGGCAGCGAAGGGACGCCCCAACCTGTGGGGGACGGTGCCGAAGGTGGTCGAGATGCAGAGCGAGGGCGGAGCCGCCGGGGCCATCCATGGGGCCATCCAGACCGGCGCCTTAGCGACCACCTTCACTGCCTCCCAGGGCCTGCTGCTGATGATCCCCAACATGTATAAAATCGCCGGGGAGCTCACCCCCCTGGTGATTCACTTGGCCGCCCGCACCATCGCCACCCATGCCCTCTCCATTTTCGGGGATCACAGCGACGCGATGGCCGTGCGGCAGACCGGGTTCGCTATCCTGGCCTCGGGCTCGGTCCAGGAGGCCCAAGATCTGGCCCTCATCGCCCACGCCGCCGCTCTGGAGTCCCGCGTCCCCTTCCTCCATTTCTTCGACGGCTTCCGCACCTCCCACGAGGTCAACAAGATCGAGCTGCTCACCCCGGAGGACCTGCGGGCGATGATCGATGAGGAGTGGATCCGCGCCCACCGGGCCCGGGCCCTCTCGCCGGATCACCCCTTCATCCGGGGCACCGCCCACAACCCCGACACGTACTTCCAGGCCCGGGAGGCGGTCAACCCCTACTACCTGGCCTGCCCCACCATCGTCCAGAACGCCATGGACCGCCTCGCCCGCCTGGTCGGGCGTCACTACCATCTCTTCGACTACGTGGGGGACCTGGAGGCGGAGCGGGTGATCGTGCTCATGGGCTCGGGGGCGGAGGTGGCTCATGAGACCGTGGAGTATCTCAACGCCCGGGGCGAGCGGGTGGGGATCCTCAAGGTCCGGCTCTACCGCCCCTTCTCGGTAGAGCACTTCATCCGGGCCCTGCCGCCCACGGTGAAGGCCATCGCCGTGCTGGATCGGACGAAGGAGCCCGGCAGCGCCGGGGAGCCCCTCTACCTGGACGTGGTGACCGCGGTGGCAGAAGCTATGGCCTCGGGTCTCTCTTGCTTCCGCCAGATGCCGCGGATCATCGGGGGGCGCTACGGGCTCTCCTCCAAGGAGTTCACCCCGGCGATGGTCAAGGCCGTCTTCGACGAGCTGGCGAGGGACCGCCCGCGGAACCATTTCACGGTGGGGGTTTACGACGATGTGACCCACACCAGCCTGGAGTTCGATCCCTCGTTCTCCACCGAGGGCCCGGAGACGGTGCGGGCGGTTTTCTACGGCCTGGGGGCCGATGGCACGGTGAGCGCCAATAAGAACTCCATCAAGATCATCGGGGACGAGACCGATTACTACGCCCAGGGCTATTTCGTGTATGACTCCAAGAAGTCCGGCTCGGTGACGGTCTCGCACCTGCGCTTCGGGCCGCGGCCTATCCGCTCCTCCTACCTGATCCGCCGCGCCAACTTCGTGGCCTGCCATCAGTTCA
>JAGHYO010000001.1 GCA_017743605.1 Thermoflexus sp.
TATCCGATGGCGGAGGTCTTTCGCTTCGTCCCCTGGGAGGAACCCGCGCCGTGGCAGCCGGCTGGAGTTCGTTTCGAGCGGGGGATCGTCTTAGAGGCGGTGGCCTGGCCCGATCCGGTCACGGACCCCAGCGGGAGCATCCGGGTAGGGCTGCGCTGGCGGGCGGAGGGGGCCCCTGCGGAGCGCTACGTGGTGTTTGTCCATCTGTGGGATGAGCAAGGGCGCTACCGGGCCGGCGTCGATCGGGAGCCGGAGCCCCCAACTTCCGAATGGCAGCCTGGGCACATCATCATCCAGACCCTAGCCCTTGCGGCCCCGCCGTTCCTGCCGGCCGGCCGCTATCGCCTGATGGTGGGGCTCTACGAGCTGACAGGCTCCGGCTGGCGGCGCCTGCGCACGGCGGAGGGCGCGGAGGCCTGGCAGATCGGAGAAGCGGAGATCCGCCCCCGCCTTGCGAGCGCCTCCGCCTCCGGCATCCCCCTGCCGGGCGGGATCACCGTCCGGCCCCAGGGTGCGTGGCGGACGACCCTGGATGGGACGCCACGGTTGCGGGTGCACCTCCTCTGGCAGACGGACCGCCCGCTCCCGGATGACACCCATCGCCTCTGGATCCGGGGTCCGGACGGGACGATGCGGCCCCCGGATCCCCCGGAGGGATGGTTCCCGGGATCTCGGGCTGCTGGCGAGGAAGTGGCAGAGATCTGGGAATGGCGGGAGCCGCTCCCCCCGGGGCGCTATCAGGTCTTCTGGGAGGGCGGAGGTCTCTTCCCCCTCTTCGCCTTCCGGATCCCTCCCGAGGACAACCGATGGGATTACGACTGGATCTTCCGGAACCGTCTCCCCTGGTAGTCGCTTTGCTCTATGGGATGGCAAAATAAAGAGAACAAGAGTGCCGAAGGCGGAGGAGGACATGCTGCAAGCGGATTCCGGGACAGCGCTGCGGTTCTTTGCTGGACTGGTCTACTACACCCTAGGGCTGATCCTCCTCCTGCAGTCTCGGGGCCAGAGCCGGCTCCGTCTGGCCCGCGGCCTCCCCTGGTTGGCGGGCTTTGGCCTTCTGCACGCCCTCTACGAGTGGAGCGGAGTTTTCCCGCTGCCTGATCGCGTCCCATCTGGGGAACTGCTGGCCCTCGGCCGGACGGTGACCCTGGCCCTGTCCTTCCTATGCTTGTTAGAGTTCGGGGCGGACATCGTGGCCCCGCTGGGCTCCCGCTGGCGATGGCTGCGCTCCCTCGGATGGGTCATGTTCGTGATCTGGGGGATCGTTGCCTTTCTCCTCAGCCTCCTCCTTCAGCCCCTGTCTACCTGGCGGATAGGTGTTGAGGCCGCCGCCCGGCTCCTCCTGGGCTTCCCTGGCGGGATGCTCGCCGCTTACGCCCTGCGCCGGCATACCTTCCACTTGCTTGTCCCCGTGGCCCGACCTCACATCATCAGCATGCTGCGCATGGCCGGCCTGGCCATCGCCAGCTACAGCGTCCTCGCAGGGCTGATCGGGCCCGCCGGGCCCTTCTTCCCTCTGAATCAAGTAAACGAAGAAACCGTGGAACGCCTCACCGGGATCCCGGTGTTTCTCCTGCGCAGTCTGGCTGGCATTGTGCTGGTCGGAGGGATGCTGCGGGCCCTGGAGATCTTCGAGATTGAGCTGAGCAGCCGGCTGGGCAGCCTGGAGGAGGCCCAGATCCTGGCCAGCGAGCGAGAGCGGATGAGCCGGGAGCTGCACGACCGTACCCTCCAGATGATCTACGGCGCCGGTCTTCTGCTCCGCAACTTCCAGGCCCAGATGGAGCCCGCGATGGCCTCCACTCTCGATTCGGTCATCCGCATGCTGGACCAAGCGGTGCGGAGCCTGCGGGAGATTCTGCAGGAATGGCAGGCTCGCCCAGCCATGGCCAGCCTGGTGGATGGGATGGAGCGGCTGATCCGCGAATACGGGCTCCCCGCCCTGATGGATGTGGAAACGGACTGGCAGATCCCGCCCGACGCCCAGCTCCCTCCGACCCAGCTCCGCCACATCCTGGCCATCGTCTCCGAGGCCTTAAGCAACGTGGTCCGCCACGCCCGCGCCCGCCGCGTCCGCATCGCCGCCGCGCTGGAGGACGGGCGCCTGCAGATCCGCATCGCCGATGACGGCCGGGGCTTCGGGCCAGAGGCCCAGCCCGGCTTCGGCCTACGCAACATGGAAGAGCGAGCACACCTGCTGAACGGGTGCCTGGAGATCCAGAGCCAGCCTGGCCTGGGGACCACCGTGATCTTAGAGATCCCGTGGGGGGGGATCCGTCGGGACGACCTCTATCGTCCTCTGCGGGCGGGCCAGCCCCAGCCGGAGGAACAGGAGGGGCGCCCCGGCGGTCACGTAGCGGCCGACCCACAGATAGCGGAGCAACCGGAGCCCGGGCATCCCGGCCGCCTCCCCAAGGAGGCCGGTAAAGGCCATCCCTAAAAGAGCATATACCGATCCCAGGCGGATCAGACCGAGCGAGAGCCGGACGCCGCGCTGCGCCCACGCCCCTCCGGGATCAAATCCCCCGGAGACACAGGATTCGAGGAGAACCCCCCAGGCCATCCCCAGCCAGGCTCCCAGGGGCGCCGCGGTTTCTCGAGTGGGATGGAGGAGGAACAACGCCAGGGCCGCTCCGGCAGCCAAGATAGCTTTCGAAAGGATGGGACGGGGAAGGCGCCGACTCGGAGGGGGGGAACAAGACGGAGCGCCGCTAGCGCCACAAGCGCTCCGATAACCCAGCCGGCCACCACATCGTGTGGGAAATGCACCCCCAGGACGATGCGGGAGAGGCCGACGAGCAGGATGAGGAGAACCGTGAAGAGGATAAAGGGTCCGCTGCGGATCGCCCCGCCAGGGTCCCCCACATAGCCGTCGTGTTCAGCGCGTGTCCGCTGGTCAGGCCGTAGCCCAGGGCTTCCCCGCCTGGCCGCCACACTTGCACCCGATCGGGGGCGATCTGGAAAGGTCGGGGCGCGGCGAAGAGGTCCTTGAGGACGAAAGTGAGATAGGCTCCCAGCAGCAGTGCCGCGGCGGCGTAGAGCGCCTCCCGCTTGCGGTAACCCCAAAGCAGCCCGGCGAGGATGAGCAGGAAGGCCTGCTCCTCCCCTAGCCAAGTGATCGCCTGCCACAGCGGGAGGGCCCAGGGCGGCTGGAGCGCCTGCAGCGCAACGATCCCCTCGATCTGCCAGCGGATCCAGTCGGGCATCCTCATTGCTCTGAGAAAGATGAAACGGCCTGCAAGGCACTTCACGCCTGATTCTTTTCCACAGGCGCAGTGCTATAGTATCATTCAATTAACGAGAGGTCAGACTTTCCATCCCTCTATGTGGAAAGGAGGTCCCATGACGGTTCGGGTCACCTGGTATGGTCACGCGGCGTTTCTCCTGGAGAGCGACGGCAAGCGCATCCTTATCGATCCTTTCCTGAGCGGCAACCCCCTGGCTCCGGTGAAGGCCGAGGAGGTGCAGGCCGATGTCATCCTCATCACTCACGGTCATGCCGATCACGTGGGGGACGCCGTGGACATCGCCCGGCGGACCGGCGCGCTGGTGATCAGCAACTATGAGATCACCTCCTGGTTCCAGAGCAAGGGGGTGCAGAACGTCTGGCCGCTGCACATCGGCGGAGGCCGGAATTTCGACTTCGGCCGCGTCAAGCTGACCCCCGCCCTCCACGGCTCCGGCCTCCCGGATGGCGCCTACGGGGGGAACCCGGCGGGCGTCCTCTTATATCTGGGCAAGCACCGCATCTACCACGCTGGCGACACTGGGCTCTTCGGAGACATGAAGCTGATCGGCGCGGAGAAGCTGGACCTGGCCATGCTGCCCATCGGAGACAACTTCACCATGGGGCCCGCCGACGCCCTCCAGGCCGTCCGCCTGCTGAAGCCGAAGGTGGTCATCCCCATGCACTACAACACGTGGGATCTGATCCAGCAGGATCCCCACGCGTGGGCCCGGAAAGCGAAGGCGGCGGTGAAGGGCCTCAGGGTGGTGGTGCTGGAGCCCGGCGGGACCTTCCAGCTTAAATAAGAAAACCAGCGTTGATGAAGCCGCTTCCTCAAAAGGCCGGCGGGCTGCCGTGGGGCCCGCTGGCCAGGTTTATCCGTCCTCCCCGAAGCCAGGGAGGCGGCCTCTTTGCTCTGTCTGGCGTCGGTAGCAGCGGCGCAACCATGCGTAGGTAGCGGGGCATCAGCTTGGTGTAAAGCCGGTAGAGAAGTGGCCGGGCGGGGTAATCCCAGGCCCCGATGAAGCGCACGTAGCGCCCCCCGAACCCCCGCTTGAAGCGATAGACGCCCCACATGGGGTCTGACGCCACCGGCTCAGCCGGTGCCCCCCAGAAGTCATACCAGCGGCATCCGACCGAGCGCGCCCAGCGGATGGCTTCCCACTGGAGGCGGTGGTTGGGCATCTTCTCCCGGTGGCGGTCCCGCGAGGCGCCGTAGAAATACCAGGCGGTGGGCCCGAAGCGGTAGAGGATCACCATCGCTACCGGCTCCCCGCCTACCTCGGCCAGGAGCGGCCGGGCGCAACCTGCCCCGTAGAACATCCCCCATGCCCGCAAGTAGTAGGCCCGGGGTCGGATCACGAAGCGATCCCGCCGCGCCGTCTCCGCGTAGAGATCGTAAAGCAGGTCGAAGGCCTCCGGGCCCACTGGCCGCACTGTCACGCCCTTGCGCTCAGCCAAGCGGATGTTGTAGCGGGTCTTAGGATGCATCCCCCGCAGCAAGGCCTCCTCATCGGCCTCCAGGTCCAGCCACAGGCTGGCCGGGAACTGCACCGACTCGGCCGCCGGTTGCCATCCGCGGCGGAGCAGGAGAGCCTTCAGGGGGACGGCCACCCGAGCCTGCGATCTCTCCTCTGCGGGGCCCTCCGATTCCACCACCTCGGGGTCGATCCGTAGGAAGATCCCCCGGCTCCGGCGGGCGAGCGCCTCCAGGTCCCGGAGGACGACTTCCGCCGCTTCTTCATCGGCCGGATCCATTAGGGGTCCTCGGGGGATGTAGAGCACGCGGAACAGGCCGAGGCGATCCTCACGGCACAGCACCTGGGCGGCCGCCCGCACCCGTCCGCCCGCATCGACCCAGAGCCAGCGCGCGGGCCGCCAGCCATACAGGGCCTTGAAGGCCCCCCACGTCCAGCTCTGAAGGATATGGGGGAAAGGCAGCTGGAGCAGCGCCCGATCCCAGGCCTGGGGATCCTCGATCCGGAGGGAGCGGATCACGCCCGGATCAGCCTCCGAAGCAGGCGGTAGAGTCGGGGGCGATAGACACGATCGAAGGCGCCTGCCCAGCGGACGATGCGGCCGCCGAACCCCCGCTTGAAGCGATACACGCCCCACAGCCCATCCCGGCGGGCCGTGAACTGGGCCTCCAGGATCTCCGGCTCCTCATCCGGGATCCCCCACAGGTCATACAGACGGCATCCCCGCGCCTTCGCCCAGCACATCGCCGTCCACTGAAGGGCGTAGGTGGGCATCTTCTCCCGGTGGTGGTCTCCCGAGGCGCCGTAGAAATACCAGGCTCGCTCCCCCCAGGCGAAGGCCATCAGCCCGGCCAGGGGCTCCTCCTCATAGTAAGCCAGCCAGAGGCGGGCCAGATGGGGGACGAAGCGCTCGTAGGCGGCGCGATAATACGCGAACGCGTGGATGGCGAAGCGATCCCGCTCCGCTGTCCGACGGAGCAGCTCGTAAAACCGGTGGAGATCCTCCGGCCCGGCCTCCCGCACCGTCACGCCCTTGCGCTCGGCCAGGCGGATATTATAGCGGGTCTTGGGATGCATCCGCCGAAGCAGGGCCTCCTCCTCTCCCTCGAGGGAGACGAGGATGGTCCGCCGGGGCTGCACAGGCGGGGCGGGCTGGAACCCGAAGGCGAGAGGGTCCAGGGCGAGCTCCCCCTCGGTCACGTCGGGTTCGAGACGCAGGTAAAGCGCGTGAGACTCCCGAGCCTGGCGGTCCAGGGCGGCCAGCAAGCGACGGAAGATCTCCGGGCGTTGCCATTCCCCGATGGGCCCTTTTGGGACGTAGAGGATGGAAAAGCCCAGGGGCAGGGAGCGGATCAATACCTGGAGGCCGGCGCGGGGGGAGCCGTCCTCGATCACCAGCCACCGGCGGGCCTTCCAGCCAAAGCTCGCCTTCAGCGCGGCCCAGGGCGCGGTCTGGAGAAGGTGGGCCTTCGGATGAGCCTCCAGGAAGGCCATCCAGACCTCCGCATCCACCTCCCGGAGGCCCATACCTTCCAGCGCGCCGCCACCCTCCGCAGGGGCTATAAACCCGCCGAGTGGCTCGAGCGCCCCGCGAGGCCGGCGTTCCATCATCCGAGAGCAAACCGGTAGCCGTGGCCGCGCTCTGTCAGCAAAAAGCGCGGCTGATCGGGGTCCGGCTCGATCCGCTGGCGAAGGCGCCAGATATACCATTTGACGTTCTGGGGGTCCACGCTGCCGTCGGGCCAGACGTTCCGGGCGATCTCCTCGGGACTGAGGGTTTGCCCGGCTCGCTCCGCCAAATAGCACAGCAGGCGGTGTTCGGTCTCCGTCAGCAGTCGCTCCTCCCCATGCAGGATCGCCCGGGGATACTGGGGATCAATGAGCAGAGCGCTCTCTCCGAAGCGCCAGTAGATCCGTTTGCCGGGCGGCGGCAGGCGGACCCGGCGCAGGTGGGCGTCGATGCGGGCGAGGAGCTCCTCTATCGAGAAGGGCTTCACGATGTAATCGTCGGCGCCCAGCCTTAGCCCTTCCACCCGTTCCTCCACGGTGGTGCGGGCGGTCAGGATCAAGATGGGCACCGTGGAGACCGCGCGGATCTGCCGGCAGATCTCTAGCCCATCGATATCGGGAAGCATAAGGTCCAGGATCACCAAGTCCGGCTGGTGCTCCTGGAACTTCTGCCAGCCCTCCGTGCCGTCAAAGGCCAGGGCCACCTGGAAGCCTCGGCGCTCCAGGAAACGACGGATGAGTTCCGCCAGCTCCGCCTCATCCTCCACCACCAGGATCGTCTCCGCCATCCGCGCCCTCCCCGCGCAGAGATCGAAGGATCCCAGAAAACATACTGATCATTGACCTCAGTATGACACAGGGCAGGGAGTTTGAGCAAGGTTAGCCGACGGAGCTTCTGATCCCTATCTCGCCTAAGCGTTAGGAGGGAGGACCAGAGGCCCAGCTTCACGCCTTCTCTGCCTCATCGAGGAGGCCAGGCATAGGCCATACCACCATGCGGTTGGCTTCGACGTCGATCTGCCGGACTACGTCCCGGATGGCCGGGATGAGGACCTCCCCGGAGGGGCCCAGGACGACATACACGTCGTTGGCGCCTGTGTAGAGGATCTCCTTCACCCGCCCCAGATATACCCCTTCGGTGGTGTAGACCTCCATATCCAGGATCTCGTGCTCATAGAACTCCCCTGGCGGGAGCGGGAGGGCCTCCGCCCGCTCGATCAGCACCAGACGCCCCCGCAGCGCCTCCGCCGCCTCCCGCGTCTCGCAGCCGGGCAGCTGCATGAGGATCATCCCCTTGTGATACCGGAAGTGGACCCCCTCATAGGGGATGGCCTCCTCCCCGATGTAGACCCGCTGGAGCCGTTTCAGCTGTTCGGGGAAATCCGTGAGGATCTCCAGCTTCATCTCGCCTCGGACCCCCCAGGGTCGGGCGATCCGGGCCACGGCGAGGAAGCGGGGAAGCAGCTTCCGCATCGCGAGCAACCCCGGTCTGGCGGCTCACTCCAGGGGCTCGATCCGCAGATCCACCTTCCGGCGCGGAGGGGCCGCGGCTTGCATGACCTGACGGATGGCCTCCGCCAGATGTCCCTCCCGGCCGATCAGGCGCCCTATCTCGCCGGGCGGCACCTTGAGGATGTATCGGATCACCGGCCCCCGGCGCAGCTCCCGAATCTGCACCGCGGAGGGATCGTCCAGCATGGCTCGGGCGATGAAATCTAGGAAAGCCCGCATCGCGGCCCCTCAGCGAGGGGAGGTGGAGGCACCGGCCTCCAGGGCGGTGGCCTCCGCGACCAGGGCTTCCAGCGGCTCGCCGGCTTTCAGCCGCTCGAAGCGGGCCAGCGTCCCTGTCTTACGGAGCAGGGTCCGCACCGCCTCCGTAGGCTGGGCGCCCACCCGCAACCAGTGGAGGGCGCGGGCTTCGTCCACCACCATGGTCTCAGGCTCCGTGCGAGGGTTATAGTGCCCGATGATCTCGACGAACTTCCCATCCCGCGGCGCCCGTGAATCCGCCACGACAATCCGATACGTAGGTTCATGCTTCTTTCCCGCGCGCTGTAGTCGGATCCGAACCATCTCCACCTCTGACAGGATGAAGTTTTTATCAATACAAACTGGGGTTGTCTCGTTCCGGAGCGGAACCGCCATAGGGGCGCAGCAGGCTGCGCTCGGACCTCAACGGAACAATGGGAAAGGGAAACCGCCGCGGCCGGCTTTCATCTGCTTCATCCAGCGCTGGAGCTGGCGGAACTCGTTGAGCAACTGGTTGACCTCCTGCACCGTGGTCCCGCTGCCCCGGGCGATCCGCCGCTTGCGGCTGGCGTTCAGGATCTCCGGGTTGCGCCGCTCCTCTGGCGTCATCGAGTTGATGATGGCTTCGATGCGCTTGAACTGGCGATCCGCCTCCTCCGGCGAGAGCATCTGGGCCATCTGACTGTAACCGGGCAACATCTCCAGCAGCTGGGAGAGCGGCCCCATCTTCCGCAGCGTCCGCAGCTGCTCCCGGAAATCCTCCAGGGTGAACTCGGCCCGGCTCAGCTTGCGGGCCATCTCCGCCGCCTTCTCCGCCTCCACTGCCTCCTGGGCCCGCTCGATCAACGTGAGCACGTCCCCCATGCCCAAGATCCGGGAGGCCAGCCGCTCCGGCTGGAACGGCTCCAGCTGATCCGGCTTCTCGCCCACCCCGATGAACTTGATGGGGACCCCGGTCACCGCCCGGATGCTGATCGCCGCCCCGCCCCGAGCGTCCCCATCCAGCTTGGTGAGAATGAGGCCGGTTAGGTTCAGCCGCCGGTGGAAAGCTTCGGCTGCCCGGACGGCGTCCTGTCCGGTCATCGCATCGACCACAAGCAGGATCTCCTCCGGCCGGATGGCCGCCCGGATGGCCTCCAATTCCCCCATCATCTCCTCATCAATGTGCAGCCGGCCCGCCGTGTCCAGGATCACCAGGGTGTGCCCGTGGTCCCGGGCGAACCGCATGGCGCGGCGGGCGATGTCCACCGGGTCCGCCTCCGACCCTCCCTGGTAGACTGGGATGTTCAGTTGCCGCCCCAGGATCTCCAGCTGATCGATGGCCGCCGGGCGGTAGACGTCGGCCGCCACCAGCAGGGGGCGCTGGCCGGCCTTCCGCATGCGCAGGGCCAGCTTCGCGGTCGTAGTGGTCTTGCCAGATCCTTGCAGCCCGACCAGCATCACCCCGTGGGGCGGGGAACCAGCGAGATGGAGCGGAGTCGGGCTGCCCAGGGTTTTCACCAGCTCCTCATAGACGATCTTGACCACCTGCTGGGCTGGGGTGAGGCTTCGCAACACCTCGGCCCCTACCGCCCGCTCCCGGACCCGTGCCAGGAAGTCACGGACCACGGTGTAATGGACATCCGCCTCTAGGAGGGCCAGGCGGATCTCCCGCAGCGCCGCGTCCACGTCGGCCTCGGTGAGCACCCCTCGCCGCCCTAGTCGGTCGAAGATCTGCTGGAATTTCTGGGTCAGTCCCTCAAACATCCCACAGCCCTTCTGCCTCGGAGGTTCCGGAGCACGAATTCTCCCTGCCTACCCAGGGGGAGATTATAGCACAGGCACAGCTCGATCTGCCGGCTTGCGCCGATTAGGGATTGGCCTTCATGGACGTTTGCACGCCGGGCGCTGACGTCGCCGACGCTTTCTCTTTGGTCAGCGCAGGCTGACCGTCGGTGAGGGCTTTGGCGCCTTCAAATCGGCCTCTGTGGGCGCTGCGCGCCGGGCGTCGGCCTCCGCTAACGCAAAGGCTTTTTCCGGTCGGCGCAGGCTGACCATTGGCCGAAGGCCCTCAAAGGTCGCATTCGTTTGACGCGCGAGGCTGACCGTCGGCCGAAGGCCTCCCCCAAGGTCGAATTCATTCGACGCCAAAAGCCAACGTTCAGAGGGTCACCCCTCCCAGCAGGAACCAGAGGAAACCCAGGAGGAGCGTGCCCAGGCCGGAGATCACCACGGAGGCGCGCACCCAGGGGTAGCGAACCGGAAGGCGAAGGGGCTCCGGCCGACCCATCCACATGGCCACCACCACCCGCAGATAGAAATACGCTGAGATGACAGTGGTGATCACCCCGATGAGCACCAGAGCTGTCCACCCAGCCTCCCAAGCCGCCGCGAACAGCAACAGCTTGGCGAAAAAGCCCGCTGTCGGCGGCACCCCGATCAGGGAGAGCATGAAAACCGCCATGGCCGCTCCCATCCCTGGGGCGCGACGGGCCACTCCGGCGTAGGCCTCGAAGGAGTGATCCTCCCCTTCGGGACCCGCCATGCTCACGGCCACCGCGAAGGCTCCCAGGGTGGCGAAGGCGTAGGCCAGCAGGTAGAACACGAGGCCCGGCAGCGCCAGCGACGGCTCCCCTAGCAAGCCCAGGAGCAGGTATCCGGCGTGGGCGATGCTGGAATAGGCCATCATCCGTTTGAAGTCCGACTGCACCAGGGCGACGCCGTTGCCCACCAGCATGGTTGCTGCCGCCATCAGCGCCAGCGGCCCCGCCCAGAGAGCCGTTGCCGGCGCCAAACCCGTGAGGAGCACCCGGGCTAGGGCAGCGACGGCCGCGGTCTTGGTCGCCGCCGCCATAAACCCCGTCACCGGTGTAGGCGCCCCCTCATACACATCCGGCGTCCACAGATGGAAAGGCACCGCCGCCGCCTTGAAGCCGAGGGCCACCAGCAGGAGCGCCCCTCCCATCCACACCAGGGTCCGGGCCGCCGGATCCGGCCGCTCCAGCCATTCGGCCAGGTCCCGCAGGTTCGTCAGGCCCGTCCCGGCGAAGATCAGGGCGATCCCGAACACCAGGAAGGCCGAGGCGAAGGCCCCCAGCAGAAAATACTTGAGGGCGGCCTCCTCCGATTCCACCCGAGGCCGAGCGAAGCCCGTCAGCACATACAGGGGGAACGAAAGCCACTCCAGGGCCAAGAACACAATCAGCAGATCCCCAGCCACCGCCATCAGCAGCATGCCGGCGGAGGCCAGCAACAAGAACGCATAATATTCCCCTCGCTCCAGCCCGTGATCCACCAGGTAATGGCGCGACAGCAGGATGGCCATCCCGGTCCCGAGCAGGACAGCTAAGCTGAACCAGAAGGCCAGGCGATCCCACACAACCATCCGGTAGAATCCCTCGACAGGCCCCTCACCGGCCAGGGCCAGGGTGGCCCCCAGCCCCAGCCCGGTGATCCCCAGGGCCCCCCAAGCCATCCCCTGGGCCGATCCCGGACGCCGGAAGGCTTCTAGGAGGAGCAGCCCCAGCGCCCCCGCCGTCAGGACGATCGTTGGCCACAGCGGCGTCCACACCATTCCCGGTTCCCTCGCTGGATCTCAACGCATCGAGAGCGCCGCCTCGGACAGGGCGGCCACGGTCTGCTGCACCGAAGCCTGCATCGCCGCAAAGAAGGGCTGCGGATAGAGCCCGATGAACACAATCAGCACCAGGATCGGCGCCATGATCGCCAGCTCCCGCCTGGTGAGGTCCGGCAGCCCCCGCCAGCGCTCGGGCAGCGGGCCGTGCAACACCCGCAGGATCATCGTCAGGATGTAGACCGCTGCCAGCGCCACCCCGAAGGCCGCCAGGGCCGTCAGCCCCCGGGCCGCCGTCCCCAGGGCCGTGGATCCAAAGGCGCCCAGCAGGATCAGGAACTCTCCTACGAAGCCGTTGAGGCCCGGCAACCCCATAGAGGAGAACCCCACCACCATCAGAACCCCACCATACAGAGGCAGCGTCTTCCACAGCCCTCCCAACTCCCGGAAGTCCCGCGTATGGGTGCGGTCATACAGCATCCCGACCAGCAGGAACAGCCCCCCGGTGCTCAGGCCATGATTGACCATCTGGAGCAACGCCGCCTGGATCCCCAGGGAGTTCAGGGCGGAGAGCCCCAGCATCACGAACCCCATGTGGGAGACGCTGGAAAAGGCCACCAGGCGCTTGAAGTCCTCCTGGGCGTAAGAGGCCAGGGCCCCATAGAGGATCGCCACCACCGCCAGGATGGCGATGGGGAGGGCGAAATCCCGAGCCGCGTCCGGGAAAAGCGCGAAGTTCCACCGCACGAACCCGTAGGCGCCCATCTTCAGCAACAGGGCGGCCAGGATCACCGACCCGGCCGTCGGGGCTTCCACGTGGGCGTCCGGGAGCCACGAATGGAAAGGCCACATAGGCACCTTGATAGCGAAAGCCAGCCCGAAAGCCAGAAACAGCCAGCGCTGGACTTCCAGGGAAAGCAGCGGGGAAAGCTGCGCGGCCATCCATTGGAGATCGAAGGTCCCCGTCCCGGTCAGCGGGCGGGAGAGAAGCCAGAGGGCCACAATGGCCACCAGCATGAACACCGAGCCGGCCATCGTGTAGAGGAAGAACTTCACCGCCGCATACACCCGCCGTGGGCCGCCCCAGATCCCGATGAGCAATGTCATGGGCACCAGGGTGAATTCCCAAAAGATGTAAAACAGCAAAAGGTCCAGGGCCAGGAACACCCCCAGCACCGCGGTCTCCAGGGCAAGCATCAACGCCATATACTCCTTCACCCGCTCCTCGATGGTCCAGGAGGCGGCCAGGGCCAGGGGGAAGATCAGGGTGGTGAGCAGCACCAGCCACAGGCTGATCCCATCCACACCCACCACACAAGAGGCGCCGATGGCGGGCGCCCAGGTCCAGCGCTCCACCAGCTGGGGTCCCGGGCGGGAAAGATCGAAACGGGCCAGGGCCCACGGGGCCAGCCCCAGAGAGATCAGGCTGAACCCGAGAGCCGTCCACCGGATGGCTCCCGTTCGCTCCCGCGGGAGGCCCAGGATCAGCAGGGCCCCGGCGAGCGGAGCCGTCAGCATCACCGTTAGGATCGAAAACTCCGGCATCTCCTTTCGCTCCCCAAAGCAGATCGTCCGCTTCTATGAGGGGGATCTGACTCGCGCTCAGCGCAGCGCCAGCAGCGCGTAGAGCAACAGGAAGACCGCGCCGAAAAGCACGGAGAGGCCATACTGCCGCACGTAGCCGCTGCTCCAGCGGCGTGCCCGGGCGGCGGACATCCCCACGATGCGGGCCAGGCCGTTCACCGCCCCATCGATTCCATACGGCTCCACCACCGCCGCCACCGCCCGCGCCAGCCCCTGGGAGGGGCGGACGAACAGGGCGTCGTAGACCTCGTCGATGTAGAGTTTGCGGTTCAGGGCCGTGAAGAAGGCGCCAAGGGCCTTCTGCAAAGGGTCCTCCACCCCTGCCGGCCAGGCCTGGGGACGGTAGATCGCCCACCCTGCTCCGACCCCCGCCAGGGCAATGAGGGTCGCCAGGACCGCCTGCTCGGGATGGAATGCGGGGGGATACCCGGGCTCCAGCCAAGCGGCGAGCAAACCCAGGCCGGGGGCGTTGATCCACCCCACCACGATCGAGAACAAGGCAAAGATCCCCAACGGCACTGTCATCACCGCCGGGCTCTCCTCCGCGCGCGCGGCCGCACCGCTTCGAGGCGCGCCAGCGAACACCATCTGGACCTGACGGGTCATATAGAAGGCGGTGAGGAACGCTGCGGCGAGAAGCAACCCATAAGCCAGGGCGGACCCTCCTCCTGCTTCCCGGAGGGCATACAGGATCTCATCCTTGCTCCAGAACCCGGCCAGGGGCGGGATCCCTGCCAGGGCTGCTGCCCCGATCCCGTAGGTCCAGGCGGTGGTCGGCATCCGCTGGGCCAGGCCGCCCATGCGGCGCATATCGTTCGGATCGAAGGGGCTTGGTTCTCTCCCGTGATGATGCGCGCGCTCCAGGGCATGGATCACTGATCCTGCCCCTAAGAAGAGCAGCGCCTTGAAAAAGGCGTGGGTGCCCAGGTGGAAGATCGCCGCCGTGATGGCCCCTGCCCCTGCCGCCGCCACCATGTAGCCCAGCTGGGAGATGGTGGAGAAGGCCAGCACCCGCTTGATGTCAAACTGCCCTGCCGCGATCAGGGCTGCCCACAGGGCCGTGGCCGCTCCCACCATGACCGCCACGCCCTGGGTCAGCGGAGCCGCGGCGAAGAGCGGATGGGCGCGGGCGATCAGGTAGACCCCCGCAGTGACCATGGTCGCCGCGTGGATCAGGGCGGAGACCGGGGTGGGGCCAGCCATAGCATCGGGCAACCAGACGTAGAGGGGGATCTGGGCGCTCTTCCCCGTCACCCCTGCGAGAAGCAGCAGCGTGATCAGGGTGAGCAGGCCCACCTCCGCCGTCCCCCGCTCCACTGCCTCGAAGACCGGCCCGTAGCGGAACGTGCCGAAGGTCCAGAAAAGCAACAGAAGGCCCACCGTGAACCCGAAGTCCCCGATCCGGTTCACGATGAACGCCTTGCGCCCCGCCCAGGCGTTGTAGGGCACCTCGAACCAGAAGCCGATCAGGAGATACGAACAGATGCCCACCAGCTCCCAGCCCACGAAGAGAAGGAGGAAGTTGTCGGCCAGGACCAGGAGGAGCATTGAGGCCAGGAAGAGGTTAAGGAACATAAAAAAGCGGCGGACGTGGGGGTCCCCAGCCATGTAGCCGATGGAGTAAGTGTGGATCAGCGTCCCTACCAAGGTCACGATCAGCGCCATCGCGGTGGACAGGGGATCGAGGCGCAGCCCCACCTCCACCGCGAGCGGCGGGACGGCCGCCCAGCGGTAGAGAGAGACCTCCACCAGACGGGCCTCCGCCGGGCGGGCCAGCAGGGCGGCGAAGACCAGGGCGGAGGTCCCGAAGGCGGCCGCGGCGGCTGCCGAGGCCACGATCCCGACGGTGCGCTCCTGCGCCTGGCGGGTGAAGACCAAGTTGATCAAAAAGCCCAGCAACGGGAAGGCGATGATTAGCCACGACCACTCGAACAGCGCGTCCATCTCCCATCTCCGCTCCAGGGTGAAAGGGCCGGGTCTGGCCCCATGATCCTCTTTCGTGCACCCCTCAGCCTTTCAGGCTGCGCAGCTCATCCACGTTGGTGGTCTGTCGGGTGCGGAAGATCGCCACCATCAAGGCCAGGCCCACCGCCACCTCGGCCGCAGCCACTGTTAGCACAAAGAAGATCGCCATCTGCCCCTCCAGCAGGCCGCGATACCGCGAGGCAGCCACAAAGGCCAGGCCGGCGGCGTTCAGCATCAGCTCCACGCACATGAACACAATCAGGGCGTTCCGACGGATCAGGAACCCTATTGCCCCGATGCCAAAGAGCAGCGCGCTGAGGGCCAGATAGTGGGTTAGGGTGACCACCCCTCAGCCTCCCGATCGCAGATCCCGGGCCAGCACCACCACCCCGACCATGGCGATGAGCAGCAGGATCGAGGTGATCTCAAAAGGAAGCACATGGGTCGTCAGGAGCCGCTCCCCGATGGCGGCCGGATCCCCCAGGGGAGCGGGCGGGCTCCCGACGGGGGCCAGACCGGCCGGCGCCTGAAGGAAAGCGAACAGGGTCCCGCCGACCAGCACCACCCCCAGGGCGAGGGCAAGCGGAACCTGGGTCCGAAGCTCGGCGGCCCCGCCCACCCGCTCCGCCCCGAGCATCATGATCACAAAGAGGAAGAGGACCATCACCGCCCCCGCGTAGACCGCGATCTGCACCATGGCCACGAAAGGGGCGTTCAGGAGCAGATAGAAGATCGCCACGGTGATCAGGTTCAGCACCAGGAACATGGCGCTGTGCACGGCATTTCGGGTGAGGACCATCGCCAGGGCGGTGGCCACGGCCACCCCAGCCAGCAGATAGAATGCGATCAGCTCCCCCAACGTCTCCTCCCGAGATCGAGATCCGCCGCAGGCAGCGCCGCTTCACACCGGCTCGTTGACCAGCCCTTCCTCCCAGATGGAACGGGTGCGCAGGGCCGGATCCGTGGTCCGCTGAGGGGTGCCGGGCGTCCCCGGCGGGGGCGGCACCAGGAGCTGCGCCTTGGTCACGATGAACGACTCCCGGGTGTAGCCGGCCGGCGGGATCTTGTCCGTCAGCACGATGGCGTTGGTCGGGCAGGCGTCCTCGCAGTATCCGCAGAAGATGCACCGCAGCAGGTTGATCTCATAAACCCGGGCGTAGCGCTCCCCCGGCGAGTAGCGCTCCTCATCGGTGTTCTCTGCCGCCTCCACGTAGATGGCGTCGGCTGGGCAGGCCGCGGCGCAGAGGGCACAGCCGATACAGCGCTCTAAGCCGTTGCTGTAGCGCCGCAGCTCGTGAACCCCTTTGAAGCGCGTGCGCAGCGGCCGCCGCACCTCTGGGTAAGGATAGGTCACTGGCCCCCGCAGATTGGTCCGCAGGAACTCTTGCAACGTGGTCAAAAAACCCCGCAACAGCTCTGCCACCATCGGTTCACCTCGCTTCTCCCCCGCAGGCTTATCCGACCAGTGCGAGCACCGCCGCCGTCCCCATCACGTTCGCCAGCGCCAGGGGCAGCAGGACCTTCCACCCCAGCCCCATCAGCTGGTCATAGCGGATCCGCGGCAGCGTGGCCCGCATCCAGATCAGCAGGAAAAGCAGCAAAACGACCTTGAGGGTGAAGTAGATCACCCCTAGGGCCGGGTAGAGATCCACGAAAGGCCCCAGGTAGCCCCCCAAGAAGAAGGTCACCATCAGGACACTGAATCCGATCATCTTGACGTATTCAGACATGAAGAAGAGGGCGAACTTCATGCTACTGTATTCCGTCAGATAGCCGGCCGTCAGCTCCTGCTCCGCCTCCGCTAAATCGAAAGGAGCCCGCTTGATCTCCGCCAGGCCGGTGAGAAAGAAGATGAGCGCTGCCAGGGGTTGATAGAAGATCAGCCATCCCCCGCGCTGGAACTCCACGATCTTGCTGACCTGCAGCGTGCCCGCGGTCAGCACCACACTGATGATGGCCAGCCCTAAGGCCAGCTCGTAGCTGATCATCTGGGCCGACGCCCGGATGCCCCCCAGCAGCGCGTATTTGTTGTTCGAGGCCCAGCCCGCCAGGGTGACCCCGTAGACGCTGATGGAGGTGATGGCCACGATGTAAAGCACTCCCACGTTCACATCCGTCAGCTGCAGCTGGGTCCGATAGCCAAACAGCGTCAGCTCCGGCCCAAAGGGGATCACGGCGAAGATCAAGATGGCGGGGACCAGGGTGATCAGAGGGGCCAGGACGAACAGGACCCGATCGGCATAAGCCGGGACGAAATCCTCCTTGAAGAGCAGCTTGACGGCGTCCGCCAAAGGCTGGAGCAGCCCATAAGGCCCCGCCCGGTTGGGCCCGATGCGAGCCTGGAAATCCGCTATCAGCTTGCGCTCGGCCAGGGTGAGATAGGCGAAGCCAGTGAGCAGCACCACGAAGAGCACTACGCTCTTGATGGCCGCCTCAAGCAGAAACGGCGCCATCTCCTACCTCCATCGGCAACGCCACCGGAAGCCCCTCTAAGACGCCCGTCCGCCCCACTCGGGAGGTCGGGACCAGGATCACCCCGGCCGGAACCGTGGTATCTGGCTCCACCCGGAGCGGGACGCTACCCCCGTTCACCGGCAGGCGGACCAGTTGTCCGTCCCGCAGGCCCAGCCGCCCTGCCGTCTCCGGATGCATCCGCGCTGTCCGGGGGACCACCCGGTTCCGCAGATGTGGCGTGCGCGCGATCAGCGTCCCCTCGTCGTAAAGCCGGCGGACCGGCACCACGAGCACAGCATCTTCGGAGGGAACGGTAGGGGTCTTCCAGGCCAGCGGCCAGCAGGCCTGAGGGGACTCTGCCTCGGCCGGCCAGACCCGGCCCAGCCCCTCTGTGTTCGGACGCGCCGTCCCGCCAAAGTAAAGATCCCGCGAGGTGCCCACCGGGGGCCACTGGGGCCGGGTCCATGCCAGGGCCCTGTAATCCATCCCGGCATAGCGGGGGACGGTGCGGGCGATTTCATCCATCACGGCCTCTGGGGTGAGGTAAAGCCAGCCTGCGCCCAGCCGGCGGGCCAGGGCGGTGAAGATCTCCCAGTCCGCCCGGGCCTCCCCCTGCGCCGGGACGGCCTTGTAGAACCGCTGCACCCGACGCTCCGCGCTGGTGAAGGTGCCGTCTCGCTCGGCCCAGGATTGCGCTGGGAGCACTACATCGGCAAGGCGGGCCGTCTCGGTGAGGAAGAGATCTTGCACGACCAGGAAGCCCGCGCGCGGCATCGGCCGGCCATCCCCCAGGGGATCCGCGCCGACCACGTAAAGAAAGGGCACCTCCTTCGGGAGAGGACGTGCGCCGATGAAGTCGAGGGCCCCCTGGGTGTTGCCGTGGGGCCAGAGGGGCAACAGGCCGTTCTGGGCCCGGCCCACATGCCTGGTCAACGCCAGCAGATCGGCTGCCAGCCCGATGAAGGCCTCCTCGTCGAGAACCCCCTCCCGCCCGAATAGGAACACCACGTCCTGCGCTTCTGCCACCGCCCGGGCAAAGGCCTGTAGGGCCTCCTGCGGGACGCCGCTCCGTCGGCACACGGCGTCCAGCGGGTATCCGGTCACCGCCTCCCGCAGGGCCTCCATCTCCTCCAGGCGAGACCGCGCCTCAGGGGCGATGCGGTTCTCCTCGAAGAGCACCCGAAGCGCCCCGACGAGGATCAGCGCCTCGGTCCCATATCGATAGCGAAGGATGGGATCCGCGTAGCGCTCGGCCTTCTGAGGGCGGCCGCCGACCACGATCAGGCGGGCCCCGCGGCGCACCGCTCCCCGGATCCGCAGGAACCAAACCGGAGCTTCTTCCTCCAGGTCTCCCGCCATCACCACGATCAGGCTCCCGGGGCCCATCCGCCCGAAGTCCGTGCCCACCCCTGCGCCGTAGCGGGCCACCCACTCCCCGCCAGCGATCGGCGGATCCATCGTGATCCAGGAGGAACCTAGCACCTCCGCGAACAGCCGGCGGAACAGGTAGAGATCCTCGTTGGGCAGGCGATCTCCGATGATCCCGGCTGCCTGGGCCCCCGCCTGCCGTATGGCGTCCGCCACGCGCGCCAGGGCCTCCTCCCAAGAGGCGGGGACCAGCTCGCCGTTCCGCCGCACCAGGGGCTGGCGGAGGCGGTCCTCCGCAGTGGCGAAGTGATGGACAAATCGGCCCTTGTCGCAGATCCAGATCTCGTTGACCTCCTCATGTTGGCGCGGCATCACCCGCAAGATGTCCAAACCGCCCTTGCGGGCCGAGACCCGGACGCTCAAGGCGATGTTGCAGCCCACCGGGCAGTGCGGGCAAACGCTGGGGATGGACATCACCTCCCAGGGCCGGGCGCGGAACCGGAAATCGGTGGTGGTCAGCGCGCCGACCGGACAGATGTCCGTCGTGTTCCCTGAGAAATAGCTGGCGAAGGGAGGATCTGAGAACGTGATGATCTCCATCCCTCGTCCCCGATCCGAGAACCCCAGCACTGGGTCGTCGGCGATCTCCTCCTGGAAGCGGATGCATCGACCGCACAGGATGCACCGTTCCCGGTCTAGGATGATCAGGTCGCCCAGGGGAACCCGCTTCTCCAGATGCATCTTGTCCGAGTAGTCAAAGCGGGACTCCGCGGGGCCGTAGCGCACCGTGAGGTTCTGGAGGGGACACTCCCCGCCCTTGTCGCAAATCGGGCAATCCAAGGGGTGGCTGGTGAGCAAGAACTCCAGGACTGCCCGCTGGGCCTCCTGAACCTGGGGGGTGTTTGTCCGCACCACCATTCCTTCGGTGACGCGGGTGGTGCAGGCGGTCTGGAGCCGAGGCATCCACCGCACCACTGGCCGTCCCTCCTCGTCCCGGACGGGTTGGCAGGTGTTCGGGTCTATCTGGATCGTCCCGATCTCCACCATGCACATCCGGCACATCCCGGCCGGCTCCAGCTTGGGGTGATAGCAGAACACCGGGATGTCGATCCCGGCCCGCTTGGCCGCGTCCACCACCAGGGTGCCGGTCGGCACCTCGACCGGTTGATCATCGATCACGATCCGCACCGTTCCGGACATCCTTTATCCCTCATCGGCGAGTTCGGAGCGAAGGGGCGCTGCGTCGTGATGTCCTATCGTTCCCCGCGTCCTCCAGGACCATTCGGCCTGGAGCGGCGCGCCAACGCCTCCGCCAGATCGGTGTAGAACCGTCGGAAGTCCTCCGGATCCAGAGGCTTAAGGAGAGGCGGAAGGGTCCGCATCCGTTTCAGTCGCTGATAAATGAAGCCCGCCAGATAGAACTCCCTCAGTCCCGGATCCTTCTGACGAGCCAGGGCCAACAGGTGATCGAAATCCAAATCTGTCTCCCTCAAAATGAAGTAGAGATCGATGAAATCCCGCATCTCGCCGCGGCTCATCAGGGCCGTCACTTTGTTAGCCGCGATGTTTTCCAGGGAATCCACTCGTATTCCCTCCCGCTCCATGTGAGCGCCAAACCAGGGCCCGGGATCATATACCAGATCCACCTTGAGGGGTGGCTGATCTCCGGACTTGAAAAGGAAGGCGCGACAGAAAAAGGGTGAGCGGCGCTCGAGATCCACCGTCAACCCTTCCCGACGGGCGATGTCGCTCACCCCACGCTCCACATCGTGCATATCCTCCGGGTTCGGCGTGAAAAGATCCAAATCCTCGCTGATCCGATGAAACAGATAGAAGACAGCCAGCGCGGTCCCACCGGTCAGCACGAACCCGCGGGAGAGGGGCATGGCAAAGAACGCTTTAAGCACCCTCTCCTGAAGGGGCGTCAGAAGCGACCTCATATCCCCAGACACGAAGCCCCCATTCCCAGACTTCCCGGAGGTCCAGCGGCCAGATGTAACGGCGGACCACCGGCCAGTTCGCGGCGATCTCCGCGGGCGTGACATATCGCCAGATCTCCTCGAAGGGAGCCTCGGAGACGATCCGCCCGATGAGCTGGGCCTGCTCCTCCGGATCCCCCTCGCGAAGGATTCGCCGGACATCCTCTTCGGTTAGGTCCCCGCTCCACGCGAAAGGCGCCCGAGGCATTATCCCCTCCAGCCGTCACGCCCGATCGAAGCGATCGCCATCTACTGCCACGCCCCCTGTCCTTTCCCCACCATGCGTGGCATTCGTGTCCCCCTTCGTAGACAGCCCCCGCCTACGCAGGCGCCCCCACCGGTGTCTCGATGGCCCGCTGGAGGCAGGCCTCATATTCCTTTCGGAAGTGCTTGAGGCTGGAGAGGACCGGGCTGGTGGCGAAGTCCCCTAGCAGGCAGAGGGTCTTGCCGGCCATCTGGCGGGCGATGCCCTCCAGGAGCTCGACGTCCCTTGGCCGCCCGTGCCCGGCAGCAATTCGTTCGTAGACTCGCCGCAGCCAGTAGGTCCCCTCCCGGCATGGGGTGCACTTGCCACACGACTCATGCTGGAAGAAGCGGGTCATCTTGTGGGCCGCCCAGACGATGTCCACCGTGTTGTCCAGGACGATGATGGAAGCCGAGCCCAGTATGGAGCCCGCGGCCTGGACGGACTCGTAATCCAGGGGCGTGTCCAGGGCGGAGGCAGGCAGCATGGGGGCGGAGGCCCCTGAGGGGAGGATGGCCTTCACAGTGCGCCCTTCCTCCAAGAGGCCCTGCCCGTATTCCTCCCCGAAGATCAGATCCCGGAAGGTGATCTTGCCCAGCTCCGCCTCGTAGTTTCCCGGCCGGCGCACCCGCCCACTCAAGCAGAAGATCTTGGGGCCCGGGCTCTTTTGTGTCCCTATGGTTCGATACCATGCCGCTCCATGGAGGACGATGGGCGGGACATTGGCCAGGGTCTCCACGTTGTTGACCACCGTCGGCTGGCCGTAGAGGCCGTGGGTGGCCGGGAAGGGGGGGCGCATGCGGGGGTGGCCGATCTTCCCCTCCAGGGACTCCAGGAGGGCGGTCTCCTCCCCGCAGATGTACGCCCCGGCCCCTAAGTGAACGAACATCTCCACCGAGTAGCCTGTGCCCAGGACGTTGCGGCCGATGAGGCCGGCGGCGTAGGCCTCGGCAATGGCCGCCTCCAGCCGGCGGGCCATCGCACGATACTCCCCTCGCACGTAGATGTAGACCCGCTCCGCCTGGATGGCGTAGGCGGCCAGGAGGGCCCCTTCGATCAGCTGATGGGGATTCCCCTCTATGATCTCCCGGTCCTTGAAGGTCCCGGGCTCGGACTCATCGGCGTTGACCACTACATATTTGGGGAAGACGTCTTTCGGCACGAAGGACCACTTGATCCCGGTCGGGAAACCTGCTCCGCCTCGCCCCCGCAAGCCCGAGGCCTTCACTTCCTCGATGACCTGCTCTGGGGTCATGGCGGTGAGGGCCTTCCGCCAGGCCTCATAGCCCCCGTGCCCCATATACACTTCCAACCGGTGCAGATCCGGGATCTCCCGATGTCGCAGCAAGATATAGCGCCCCATCACATCTCACCTCGGGAGAGATTTTCAATGATCCGGTCGAAGACTTCTGGCGTCACATTCTCCACGAACTCCAGGTCCACCTGCATCGCCGGTGCCCGATGGCACGCCCCGATGCACATCACCGTCTCCAGGGTGAACTGGCCATCTCGGGTGGTCTCGCCCGGTTGCACCCCCAAGCGGCGCGTCGCGTGGGCCACCAGGTCCTCTGCGCCCCGCAACGCACAAGGGAGATCATCGCAAATTTGGATCAGGTGGCGGCCGATCGGGTGATCATAAAAAAGCGTGTAGAAGCCTACCACCTCCCGGACCTCCGTGGGGCTGACCCCGGTGATCTCCGCCACCTCCCGAATGCTCTCCTCGGTGCAGTAGCCGTGTTCCCGTTGGGCCAGGTAGAGCAGCGGCAGCACTGCCGAGCGCTTGAACGGATATTTCGCCAAAATTGCCTCGATCTCCTGCGCGTATTTCTCCCGAAGCATCTCTTCCACCTTGATTCAAGGATGGGGAGATCCAGCTTACAGGGGCGCATCCATGCGAGGACCTAGCCCTCCTCACCATTCAATCCGGTATCGGCAGGACGGCTCCCCGCAGGCGCGGCTTGATTCTTGCACCACTCGGATCGCTTCCACCGGCCGCTCCAGGACCCAGGCGGTGATGGCCTCCAGCGTGCCGGCAGGGAGATCGCAGCAAGGCTCCGCGCAGCTCAACCCCACGCAGTAAGGACATGAGGGGTTGTCCCAGTAAACCCAATCCCCTTCCCGCCATATCAGAGGGAAGGTGCCCGTCTCCATGCGGACTATCGCGGCGGCCCGTTGCATAGCGTTGTAAAACTCGCTCCCGAGGCGCTTGCAGGACCCAGAGACCAGCCGGGCCAAGTTCGCCAACCAGCTGTAGCTCGGGAGGCCCTGCTGGAAAACCTCATGACCAATCCGGCGCGGCATCCACTTTCCATCCGGGCCGAAGCGCTCCCGGATCGCCTGGCAGAAGGCGGACATCTCCGCAAAGGTGATCCCGGGATCCGGGCTGGGGGGCGGCAACGCTTCCTCATACCGTGCCAGCCCGGCCTGGCGCAGCGCATCCCGCCAGGCCTCCGGCCCGATCACGGATCGGGCGGCGCCCAGGATCAGACGGGCGTAGCGATTGGTGAACTGTCCGCTCATCGGGCGCCCTCCCCCAGGGCCTGGGCCAGGAAGGACTCCAGCAGCGGCGTCACCACGTCCGGGCGCTCCAGGTTGGCGATATGCCCGGCCTCCGGGATGACCTCCAGGCGCGCCCCCGGGATCGCCCGGGCCATCCGCTCCGCCTCGTGAGGGGGGCGCGACACGTCGTCGGCTCCCACGATCACCAGGGTCGGCGCTCGGATCTCCCCTAGCCGCTCCAGCACTGAGGTCCGGTTGAAGATCCCGCGCCCGATGGCCAGGATCCCCGGCAGGCGCTCAAGCGGGATGGCCGTAAGGGCTGCCTTGAAACGGGCGATCTGCTCCGGATCCCGCTGGACCGTGACCGGCGAAAAGAAGAACGGCACCAGGGCCTCCAGGAGAGGCGGGGGGAGGGCCCCTGCCTGCTCCACGGCAGCCATCATGGCGAAATAGCGCTGCCGGGATTCCTCCGGCTCTGCCCCTGCATCGGTGTCCATCAGCACTAGGGCGGCGATGGCCTCCGGGTGGTTCAGCGCCAGGCGCATCCCCCACATCCCGCCTACCGAGAGGCCGACCACCGCGAACCGGGAAAGCCCCAGGGCTTGGGCGAAAGCCCAAATGTCCTCCGCCAGCTCGTCCACCGAGTAGGGCGAGTGTGGCGGAGGTTCTGAGCGGCCGTGGGCCCAGATCTCCGGCACCACACACCGGTAGGCCCGCGACAGGACCGCCACCTGGGGCTCCCACATCCGGGCATCCCACAAGTAGCTGTGCCCGAACAGCACCGGGAACCCTCTCCCGTGCTCCTCGTAGAACATCCGACGCCCTCGCAGGATCATCTCGGGCATCCGCGCTCCCCCTTCGAACGCCTCACCGGTCGATCTCCCCCAGCACGATGTCGATGCTGCCGATGATGGCCACCAGATCGGCCACCAGGCATCCCTTCGCCATGATCGGGAGGGCCTGCAGGTTCACGAAAGAAGGGGCCCGGAAATGAACCCGACGAGGCTTCGGCGAGCCGTCGCTGTTGATGTAAACCCCGAACTCCCCGCGCGGGGATTCCACAGCGTGATAGACCTCGCCCGGCGGCGGGCTGAAGCCCTCCGTCCAAAACTTGAAATGATGGATCAGGGCCTCCATGCTCCAGGCCAGCTCCTCCTTCGGCGGCGGGGTCACCTTGCGGTCTGCGGTGATGTAAGGGCCCTTTGGGAGACGCCGCAGGGCCTGGTCAATGATGCGCAGGCTCTGGCGCATCTCCTCGAGGCGCACTACGAAGCGGTCATAGACATCCCCGTTCTCCCCCAGCGGCACATCGAACTCAAAGTGATCATAGGAGGAATACGGCTGGGCTTTGCGAACGTCGTAGTTCACCCCCGAGCCCCGCAGGGAGGAGCCGGTGACACCCCAGGAGATGGCGTCCTCCGGGGAGATCACGCCCACCCCTTTGGTCCGTCGGAGCCAGAGCGGGTTCTTCTTGAGCAGGCGCTCATACTCATTAATCCGCGCCGGCATGAGCTTCAGGAAAGCCCGCACTGCCTCCTCGAACCCCTCGGGGACGTCCCGCCATAGCCCGCCGACCCGGAAATAGGAGACCATCATCCGCTGGCCGGAGACCATCTCGAAGATGTCCAGGATCATCTCCCGCTCGCGGAAGCAATACAGGAACACGCTCATCGCCGCGATGTCCAGGGCGTGGGTCCCCAGCCAGACCAGGTGGCTGGCGATGCGCTGCAGCTCCGTGAGGATGACCCGGACATACTGGGCCCGCAGGGGGACCTCCACTCCCATCAGCTTCTCGACGGCCATCACGTAGGCCAGGTTGTTGGACATCGAGGAGAGGTAGTCGATGCGGTCCGTGAGCGGGATGATCTTGGTGTAGGTCCTGGACTCGCAGTGTTTCTCAATGCCGGTGTGGAGATAGCCGATGTCTGGGACCACGGAGACGATGGTCTCCCCGTCCAATTCCACCAACAGGCGCAACACGCCGTGCGTGCTGGGATGCTGAGGCCCAACGTTGAGGAGGATGGTCTCCCCGCGCAGGGCGCGTTCGGAGACCAGGTGCTTCAGCTGCTCCAGGGTGAACGCCTGAACCTCGCTTTCCCGCATAGCCATAGCTGGCCCTCATTCCCGTGCGTAAGGTTTACGGGCGTCGATCTCCTGCCAGTTGAAGGAGAACTGAACCGGCTCCACCACCAGCGGATGATCCCGCCGCAGGGGATGCCCCTCCCAGTCCTCCGGCAACAGGATGCGACGCAGGTCGGGATGGCCTTCGAAGCGGATGCCGAAGAGATCGTAGACCTCGCGCTCGTGCCAGTTGGCCGTGGGCCAGATCCCGGTCACCGTAGGGACCACCGGGTCCTCCTCCCCCAGGAAGACCTTCACCCGTAGCCGGAGATTGCGCGGGAGGGAGTAAAGATGATAATTCACCGCGAAGCGAGGGCGCTCCGGCCAGTAATCCACCGCGCACAGGTCAGACAGAAGATTGAAAGGGCACCCCGGATCGTCCCGCAGGAAGCGACAGATCTCCACCAAGGCCTCCCGACGGACCACCAGGGTGGTCTCTCCTCGGAACTCGACGACCTCCTGAACGGCCTCGCTGAACCGCGCGCGCACTCGCTCGATCACCTCGGGGATGGACACCGTCTTCCTCCTCTGCCCAGGATCAGGCAACATCCTGCCTTGGGCCGATGGAAGTCTCTCAAGCTCCCCTCACCGGGATCGGTTCCCCCGGCGGATCTTCTCGTGAAGCCGCACAATGCCGTCGATCAGGCCCTCCGGGCGCGGAGGACAGCCGGAGACGTAGACGTCCACCGGGATGATCTCATCTACTCCCTGGACGATGGCGTAGTTGTTGAAGACCCCGCCGGTGGAGGCGCAGTCCCCCATGGCGATCACCCATTTGGGCTCGGTCATCTGATCGTAAAGCCGTCGGACCACGGGGGCCATCTTTCGGCTCACCCGCCCGGCCACGATCATCAGGTCCGCTTGACGGGGGGAGGCCCGCATGATCTCCATCCCGAAACGGGAGAGGTCGTAATGGCTGGCCTGGGTAGCCATCATCTCGATGGCGCAGCAGGCCAGGCCGAAGAGCAGCGGCCACATCGCCCGGGTGCGCGCCCAGGAGGACACCCACTCCAGGGCTTCCTCCAGGGTCGTCAGGGCTACCCCGATCTCCCCGCTCTTCTGACCCGGAGCCGAAGCACCGTATGCCTTTAGGGGCTCGCTCACCGCTCCCATTCGAAAGCTCCTTTCCGCCAGGCGTAGACATACCCGATCAGCAGGATCAAGACGAAGATCCCCATCTCCACGAGGGCTATGGTCCGCAACGCTCGCACCTGTAGAGCCCATGGGTAGAAGAAGATGAGCTCAATGTCGAAGAGAATAAAGAGCAGCGCAATGAGATAAAACTTGACCGGGAAGCGGCGCTGGGCCGGCCCGATCGGGAGCATACCGGACTCATAGGGGAGGTGCTTGCGGGGGCTGGGCCGCTTGGGGGCCAGCAGGGCCGGCACCAGCATGGCCACCGCCCCGATCCCCAACCCAATCAGGAGCAACATCCCGATGGGCACATACTCCAGCGGCGTTCCCGTCGACATTGATGTCCCCCTCCGAAACCCTTTGTTCATTTTACCACAAAGAGGGGGAGCGTCAATCTTTGGTGCACAGTGGAACAAGAGGGATGCGGATGCCGCACGCCAGGCATCGGCGGCTCTGAATTTGAGGAAGCTCTTCATCCAAAAACCGTCCGCCGCGCCGATCTAAGCAAACGCTTAGAGAAGGTCTATGTTCACTGGAGCCCGCCAGAGGAGGGCCAGGTGGCTGCCTTCATGCATGACCTAGGCGATCGGGCCCGCGGTCAGTAGATACCCAATCGGGTGCGCCCCTACCTCCCCGAGGCCGTTCGGCAAACCCTGGATCCACGCGGAGTGCAGCCCCTGGCTTCCATGCGATCCAGGGACAACGCGCAGCGGGCCCAGCAAGAAGGGGGACGGCATCAGGCCGACGCCGTGGCTGGAGGCCATCCGCATCGACCAGGCGATCCGGTCCCGGAACCCCACTCGCATGCCCACCCGGTGAGGATGCCCGGCGCGGGCCAGCCGGTAGACGCCGAAAGCGGCCAGGACCGCCGCCGTCAGGCCGCGCAGAAGCGAGAGGGGCAGAACGGCCTGAAGCGCGAGGAGGAGCCGCGCGGCGAGCCCGACGGCCAGTAGGCGGCCCAAAGCGGTAGATCTTAGGGCCAGAGCGAACAGCCATCCCATGGCTGGGTCGAGGCCGTGGTAGGCCCCCGCAGGAACATCCTGCCCCACGGGATCCAATCCGCCATCCCTACCCCTCAAGGATGGCACCGACGAGGCGTCTCCGCCTTCCAGCCGGACTGGATGCGGTCGGTCATCCCCAAACTCCACAAAGCACGCAGGATCCACCGCTAGCCTACCGTCGGGACCCGCGTCCAGCTTTGCCAGCCATCTGCGGATTCCCTCCGGGTAGAAGACCGGATCCCAGGGGATATACGAGGGGTTGGTCACGTAGACCCGGCGGCCGTCCCAGCGGATCCCCACCATCTGCGGGCCGCCGTTCAGCGGCCGCGCGGGATCCTTCGGGTGGGGGGCACGGCTCGCAATCCCGCCGAAGCGCACCGCCCCCCTCAGCTGCGGATGGAAAGGATCACAGGCGTCGTATTGTCGCAGCTCCCCTGTGCCCCAGCACGACACATACAGAAAGCGATCGTCCAGGGAGAGGTTGATATCGGTTACTAGAGGCGGAACAGCGCGGAAGTCCTTCAAGATGGGAGGGAGTTGATCAGGGTCCGCTGGCTCTGCCGGGATCTCGATGGCCTTGCGGACCGACCAGGCCCCGTTCTCGCGATACCACAGCCACGCAGAGGCGGAGAGGTCCTTCAAGGAGAGGATCACCCTGGCGAACCCGCAGGCCCTCGTCGGGTCGTGGGCTGGTCGGAGCTCCAGGACCATCTGGTGCTCCGAGCTTAGGTCCAGGCTCTGAGCGTGACGGCGGCGCCGGAGGTCCCAGAGGCGCAGGCGATGGCCGTAGCGGCCGTTCAGCAAGGCCTCCACATCCACCCCCTGCTCCACCATGCGGGGCATGCCCCACTCGCTGGTGACCATCACGTTGTAGCCCAGATGCCACCAGAAGTCATAGGCCAGGAACTGCGGCCCCCGATCCACATCCCAGCGCCCCAGCACCTCAAACGTGTAATGGTCGATCACAAAGATCCCGCCAGGCCCGCCCCCCTCCGGGTTCCCCAGGTCGCTGATGTAGATCCTATCCGGCCTGCAACGAACTGTGTGAGGCCGCGCGTAGCCCGTCCGGGAGGAAACCGCCTCCGGCTCAATCACCCGCGCCCGACGAAGGTTCCGGGGATCCGGATGGGTGTCCACCACATAAATTCGGGACGAGCGCAACCCGGGGAGGATCGGGTAGCGACGCTGGACGTGGGGATGGGGCGCGTAGAGGCAGAGGGCCGAGCCGCAGGCGTTCCAAACGAAATGGTGCAGCTCATCGCCGGCCTAAGACAGCTCCGCCCGCCCGACCATCTACCCGTAGGCGGGGGAACGGGGATCCGCAGCCGAGGCGTCGGGCCGTCTGTCCGGGTTCACCGCTCCTGAGGGGCTATGGATTCAGAGGGACTTCCCGAAGCCGACCGGTGCGCACATCGTAAATGAAGCCGCGGATCGCGTCTTTGTAGAGCAGGAACGGGCTGGCCTGAAGCCGCCGGATGGATTGCCGGACATCCTCCTCGAGATCAGCGAAGGCTTCGAAGGCGAAGGGCGGCCGGATCCCGATCTCCGCCTGGATGCGATCCTTGAGCTCGTCGTCCCGGAAGGTCTGCATGCCGCAGTCCGTGTGATGGATGAGCATGATCTCCCGCGTGCCCAGCAGGCGCTGGGAGATCGTTAGGGAGCGGATCACATCCTCCGTGACCACTCCCCCTGCGTTACGGAGGATGTGCGCCTCCCCTTCGCGCAGGCCCAGGATCCGGTGCACGTCGATGCGCGCGTCCATGCAGGTCACAATGGCCAGCCGCCGGGAGGGGGCAGCGGGCAGGTGACCTTGGTCGAAGGAGGCCGCGTAGGCCTCGTTGCGGCGCAACAGCTCATCGATCTCGCTCATCCTACACCCTCTCTCAATTTTCCTCTGGAGAAGGCCACACCGCACGCAACGGGCTTCGCTCCGGGCTGGCATCCGGACGGTCCGCTGAGCGGTATGCCCCACCGATGAAACAGCGATAGATGGCGCGGGGTTGCCCAGGGTCCATCAAAATTCAGAGAACACTCCAAGCAGGATGCGGGCTTCTTTGCCCTCCCGCTGCACTTCTAAGACTGAGTATCCGTTCCGCTTCGCCCATGCGGTGACGGTGAACTCATCGGCGTAGCCTTTCACCCAAACCGCCACCGCTTCCTCCGACCTTAGGCCGGCCAGGGCCTGCTGAACCCGCCCGATGGGAGAGTCTGTGCACAGCTCCACCCCGGCCCGCAGATCCACCGTCCGTACCACCCGAACCATGTCCAACCTCCCACTGCAAAGGAGGGCATGGGCCGGACGGGATCCCGCTGCTCCCGCCCGGCCCTCCTGCCGCTCAGCGCTCAATGGGGAGCCCCACCGCGTTGCCCCACTCGGACCACGAGCCGTCGTAGTTGCGGACGTTGGGATAGCCCAGCAGATGGCGCAACACGAACCAGGTTACCGAGGAGCGCTCCCCGATGCGGCAGTAAGTGATGACCTCCTTGTCCGGCGTGACACCCGCCTCCTCGTAGATCCGTCGCAGGGCCTCAGGGTCCTTGAAGGTGTCGTCGTCGTTGAGGGCCTTCGACCAAGGGATGTTCACCGCGCCGGGGATGTGGCCGCCCCGCTGGGCCGCCTCCGTGGGATACTCCGGGGGGGCGGTGATCTCCCCTGTGAACTCCGCCGGCGAGCGCACGTCCACCAGGGCCGCCCCGCGCTTGCCCAGCAGGTTCAGGACATAGGGGAGATGCGCTCGAAGCCGCGCGTCCGGCTCCTGGGCCCGGTAAACCGCCGGCGGATACGAGGGGACCTCCTCGGTCAGCGGCCGCTTCTCCTCGATCCACTTCTTGCGGCCACCGTTCAGCAGCCGCACGTCCGCGTGGCCGTAATACTTGTAGATCCAGAAGGCGAAGGCCGCGAACCAGTTGCGGAAGTCCCCGTAAAGCACCACCGTGGTGTCGTTGGAGATGCCGGCGCGGCGGTTAAGGGCCTCGAAGGCCTCCTGGCTCACGATGTCCCGCCGCACCGGATCGTTAAGGTCCTTGCGCCAATCGAAGAGCACTGCGCCCGGGATGTGGCCCAGATGATAGGCGCTGGCCGGGTCGTAATCCACCTCCACGATGCGCACCTTCGGGTCCTGAAGGTGCTGGGCCACCCACTCGGCTTCCACCAACGCCTGCGGATCCGCATACGTTGCCATGGCAGGTTCCTCCCGTGGATCAGAATGTGGAATTCAAGAAGATGGCCATCCTCTCTCCCTCCCCCGAAGGGGATCCAGGGCCTCTGTGAGGAAGACGATGCCTTTACCACGGACGATCCTCGGACTCCCCTCCGATCCCCTCCTCAGCTTGCCCTTGCTGGATTTAGAACACCCGCTAGCGACGACAAGGACAGGGCCTGTGGCGGGAGGGAGATTGGGTTGATCGGAAGCGGGGAAGCGGAGGCAGAGGGGGGTCGGTTCCACTCAGCGGGGCGCGCGTCCCAAGCGGGCGGCCCCCTTCTGCCCCCGCTTGGGACAGATACAGGTATTCATCGAGGAGATGAGATCCACCCGCTGCGCGATCCGCAGCCGCAGAGCGCCCCTCGCGCCAGCCGGTGGGTGCAGCGTCCCGATCCGCATCGGTGGTCCAGGCCTTCCGGAGTTTGGCTCCATGTGTAGCACGGGCCGGATTTTCTGTCAAGCGGCTTGATCGAAGAGGACGCGGCAGGCAGGTCCAACCCGGGGTTGGACTGGGAGGGCATCTGCAAATCTCCGGCGTTCTCCCTGGAAGCCCTCCGGGTCCCTTGGATTATCATAGAGGAGCGCCCGTGTTTGGAGGAGGCTATGGATCTCAAAGAACAGACAGAGGAGTTCTTCCCCCATTATGCCCTGGCGCACAAGGAAAGCACATCCCGTCGGTCCGGCGAGGATTTGGGACGCCTGATGGATATGTCTCAATCCCATGGCCGCAGCCGTTTGCCGGACGTCGCGACAAGCCTTGGGCGCATCGTCTTCGCCCGGACCCCGTGTGTGAGGGTGGAAGCCGTGGTGGGCTCGGATCTTACCCCAGCGATGGCTCGGGAGTTCTGGCCATGGGCTCCTTCCCTCTTTCGATCCCTCTTCGTGATCAATGACGCGGAGAAAGGACGGGCCCGGATTGAAGCCGCCCGCCTGCGGGTGCGCGCCTTGGAGGTCGTGGCAGAGCTCCTCCCCTGGGAGCGCGGATGGGCGCCGGTGCCCCCCGATGGCCTGGCCGCCTCCCAGGCCCGCGCCTTCGCCACCACCGGCGGCCCCGAAGCCAAGGAGCTCCTCTTCCGCTGCCCATCGCATCCCATGCCCCTGCATATTCCTGCAAGGAGTGAGAGCGGGTGCGCAGCTTGGTGATCATCCCCACTTACAACGAACGGGAGAACATCGAGGCCCTCATCCGGGCCATCCTGAGCCTCCCTCTGGACCTGGACGTGCTCGTCGTGGACGATCACTCCCCGGATGGGACAGGGGAGCTCGTGGACCGGATGGCTGCAGCGGATCCGCGGGTCCACATCATCCACCGGCCAGCCAAGCTGGGCTTGGGGACGGCCTATGTGGCGGGGTTCCGCTTCGGCCGGGCGCGGGGCTATGACCAGCTCCTCACCATGGACGCGGACTTCTCCCACGATCCGGCTCACTTGCTCGACCTCCTGGCCAGAAGCCAGGAGGCTGACCTGGTGATCGGATCCCGCTACGTCCCGGACGGGGAAGTGATCGACAGCCCCTGGTATCGCCGGCTGCTGAGTCGGGGAGCCAACGGGTTCGCCCGCCTCATGCTGGGGCTGACCGTCCACGACGCCACTGCCGGCTTCCGCTGCTACCGCCCTCAGGTCCTGGAGGCCATCGCCCCGGAGACCATCCGCGCCGAGGGTTACGCTTTTCTCATTGAGATCACCTATCGGGCGCAGCGGGCCGGCTTTTGCATCGCTGAGGTGCCCATCCGCTTCCGGGACCGTCGCTACGGGCGGTCCAAGATCTCCCGGCGGGAGATCTGGCGGGCCCTAGGCACCGTCCTCCGGCTCGCCCGTGACCGGATGGCCGGATGAACCCGGAGGCTTCGATGGAGTTCGTGGCCTGCAACCTCTGCGGCTCCTCCCGGGCCCGCCTGCGGTTCCCCAGCACCTTGTCCCGACGTCGGGATCGGAGACCCGACTTCCGTTGCACCAGCGACGGCTACGGCATCCATCCGCCCATCGTGCAATGTCTGGAGTGCGGACTGGTCTACACCAACCCCCGCTACGAGGCCTTAGAGATCACGGAAACCTACCGGGCGATGGAGGACCCGCTGTACGTCTTGGAGCGGGAGGGACGGGTGCTGACCTTCGAGCGGCACCTCCGGCCCATCGAGCGGCTCCTTGGGCCCAGCCGAGGCCGGCGGCTCCTGGACGTGGGCTGCCACATCGGGGTGTTCCTGGAGATCGCCCAGGCCCACGGCTGGGAGGCCTGGGGGGTGGAGCCCTCCCGATGGGCCGTGGAGGTCGCTCGCTCCCGGGGGCTGCGGGTGGTGGAGGGCACCCTCCAGGAGGCTGCTTTCCCGGAGGCCTGGTTCGACGTGGTCACCATGTGGGACGTCATCGAGCACCTTAGCGATCCGATGGGGGAGCTGCGAGAGATCCATCGCGTCCTGAAGCCGGGGGGCTGGGTGGTGATCCACACCATGGACATCGAGAGCCCCTTCGCCCGGTTGCTGGGCCCGCGCTGGCCCTGGTTGATGGAGATGCACCTTTACTACTTCTCCCGACGCACCCTGCGGCATATGCTGGAGCGAGCCGGGTTCCGCCTCCACCACGCTGCCGCCGAGGGCCGCTACCTACGCTTAGGCTACCTCGCCACCCGGGTCCGGGCCCTCTTCCCGACTCTGGGCACGCTGCTGAGCCGACTGGTCCAGGCCGCGCGGCTGGAACACATGTCGGTTTACATCAACCTGGGCGATCTCTTCACCGCGTATGCCCGCAAACCTGAATAACTCCCGTTGCCCTCGCTCGTCCACCCGCTTAGAATGAAGGCGGATGGATCCTCTGCGCCGGAGGTCAAAATGAACATCCCGCCGGATCTGCGCTACACTGAATCCGACGAGTGGGTCCGCCTGGAAGGCGACGAGGTCCTTTGCGGCGTCACCGATTACGCCCAGAGCCAGCTGTCCGACGTGGTCTACGTGGAGCTCCCCGAGGTCGGCCGCACGTTCCACAAGGGCGAGGTCTTCGGGACGATTGAATCCGTTAAGGCCGCTGCGGATCTTTACATGCCGATGGGCGGGACCATCACCGCAGTGAACAAGGAGCTCGTCCAGAACCCGGAGTGGGTCAACCAGGATCCCTACGGGCGGGCCTGGCTGATCCGGTTCCGTCCCGGCGATCCGGCGGAATACGAGACGCTGATGGACGCGGAGGCCTACCGGGCCCACTGCGAGGCCCGCGCGCACTGAGCCCATCTTCCTCCGCGCAGCCTCGGAGTTCCCCGCGCGGGACCATCGTGTTCCGGAGGTGCCCATGCGGTTCATCCCGCACACTGAGGAAGAGCGTCAGCAGATGCTCCGGGCCGTCGGCGTGGAGCGCATCGAGGACCTCTTCGTGGATGTCCCGGAAGCCTATCGGTTCCCTCCGCTGAACCTCCCTCCTCCCTTAACCGAGCTGGAGGCCCGCTGGGAGCTGGAGGCCCTGGCGGAGGCCAACACCCACACCGGCCAGCATGCCTGCTTCTTAGGGGCCGGCGCTTACCGTCATTTCATCCCCGCCATGGTCGACGATCTGCTCCGCCGAGGCGAGTTCTACACCGCCTACACTCCCTATCAGCCGGAGGTCAGCCAAGGCACCCTCCAAGCGATGTTCGAGTTCCAGTCGATGATCTGCGCCCTCACCGGCATGGAGGTCGCCAACGCCAGCCATTACGATGGCTCCTCGGCGCTGGCGGAGGCGGTGCTGATGGCCCTGCGGCTGACCCGCGGCGAGCGGCCCCGGATCCTCCTCTTCCCCACCATCCATCCGGAATACCGGGCTGTGGTCCGCACCTACGTGCAGCACCTGGACGTCCGCCTGGAGGGGGATGCGGGCTGGACCCGGGATCAGCTGCGGGAGCCCTTGGCCGTCCTGGAGGCGCTGGAGGCCCGCCTGGATGGGGAGACGGCGGCCCTGGTGATCCCTTATCCCGACTTCCTGGGCCGGGTGCTCCCGCCCGCCCGCCTCCGGGAGACCGCGGACCGTGTGCACCGGGCGGGGGCGCTGCTGATCGCGGTCATCAACCCCATCGCCTTGGCCCTCCTTGAACCTCCAGGGTCCTGGGGGGCGGACATCGTGGTGGGCGAGGGGCAGCCCTTGGGGATCCCCCTGAGCTTTGGAGGGCCCTATCTGGGTCTGATGGCCACTCGGATGGCCTTCGTGCGCCAGCTGCCGGGGCGCCTGGTGGGGGAGACGGTGGACCTAGAGGGCCGTCGGGGCTACGTGCTCACCCTCTCCACGCGTGAGCAACACATCCGCCGGGAGAAGGCCACCAGCAACATCACCACCAACGTGGGCTTGATGGCCCTGGCGGCCGCGATCTATCTCTCGGCCCTGGGCCGGCGCGGCCTGCGCCAGGTGGCCGCCCTCTGCTACCACAAGGCCCATTACCTGGCCGGGCGCATCGCCGCCCTCCCCGGCTACGAGGTGTGGATGGAGCAGCCCTTCTTCCATGAGTTCGTGGTCCGAAGCCCTCGGCCGGTGGAGGAGGTCAACCGGATCCTCTATGAGGACTATCAGATCATCGGCGGCTACGACTTGGGCCGAGCCTACCCGGAGCTGGACGGCCATATGCTGCTGTGCG
Organism: Thermoflexus sp.; assembly: GCA_017743605.1. GTDB lineage: Bacteria > Chloroflexota > Anaerolineae > Thermoflexales > Thermoflexaceae > Thermoflexus. The sequence goes on from JAGHYO010000001.1 coordinate 35,655, forward strand.
CCACTGAGATGAACACCCGGGAGGAGCTGGACGCCTTAGCGACGGCCCTAAGTGAGATCGGCGAGGCGATAGGTCGCCGCGAAAGCTTCTCCTACCGAACATCCATCTTTTGCGAGGAGGGGTTTGGCCCTGAACCTCCTGGTCCTCGATGACGCAAAGGTCGCGGCGAAAGCTGCTCTTACCAAACATCCATCTTCTGTAGGAGGGGCTTTCGTCTCGAACCTCCGCCCTCGATCTGCGATGGGTCGCGGCGGAAGCCGCTCCTACCAAACATCGATCTTCTGTAGCAGGGGCTTCAGCCCCGAACCTCTGCCTTTGATGACGCAGGGTTCGCGGCGAAAGCCGCTCCTACGAGGAGGGAGGCGAACCGATGGCGGAGTCTTTGATCTTTGAATATTCAGTCCCCGGCCGGCGAGGGGTGGAGCTGCCCGAGCCCGATGTCCCGGAGGCCCCCCTGCCGGAAGGGTTCCAGCGGACGGAGCTCCCGCTGCCGGAGGTCAGCGAGGTGGACGTCGTCCGCCACTTCCTCCGGCTCTCCCAGATGAACTACGGGGTGGACAAGGGCTTCTACCCCTTGGGCTCCTGCACGATGAAATACAACCCTAAGATCAACGAGGAGGTGGCCCGCCTGCCTGGCTTCGGCCATTTGCATCCCCATCAGGATCCGGAGACGGCGCAGGGCGCCCTGGCGCTGATGTATCACCTGCAGGAGTTCCTGAAGGAGATCGGGGGGTTCGCCGCGGTTTCCCTCCAGCCGGCGGCGGGCTCCCAGGGGGAGCTGGCTGGCATCCTGATGATCCGGGCTTACCATCGCGATCGTGGGGAGGGGAAGAAGCGGATCAAGATGCTGATCCCCGACTCCGCCCATGGCACGAACCCGGCCTCCTCGGCGATGGCGGGCCTACAGGTGGTCAACATCCCCTCCGACCGGCGGGGGAACATCGACCTGGACGCCCTGCGGAAGGAGTGCGATGAGACGGTGGCGGGGCTGATGATCACCAACCCCAACACCCTAGGCCTGTTCGATGAGAACTTGCTCGAGGCCATCGACCTGGTTCACCGCTGCGGGGGGCTGATCTACGGGGATGGGGCCAACATGAACGCCCTGATGGGGATCTGCAAGCCCGGCGAGATGGGCTTCGACGTCATGCACTACAACCTCCACAAGACCTTCAGCACCCCCCACGGCGGCGGCGGCCCCGGGGCCGGCCCTGTCGGAGCCAGCGAGCGCCTGGCCCCCTATCTGCCCGGGCCCATCGTGGCTGTCGATCGGGAACGAACAGTGCAGCCGGACGAGCCGTTCTACACCTTCGTCTGGCCGGAGCGGAGCATCGGACGGGTGCGGGCTTTCCACGGCCACTTCGGGGTCTTCGTCCGCGCCTATACTTACATCCGGATGCACGGCCCGCGGCTGCGGGAAGTCTCCGAGGCGGCGGTCCTCAACGCCAATTACCTCCTCGCGCAGCTGCGGGGGATCTACCCGGTGCCCTACGACCGGCTCTGCAAGCACGAGTTCGTGATCATGGGGAAGGTCCCCGGCGCCTCCATCCGGGCCCTGGACATCTCGAAGCGGTTGATGGATTACGGCTTCCACCCGCCGACGAACTACTTCCCGCTGATCGTCCCCGAAGCCCTGATGATCGAGCCGACGGAGACCGAGAGCAAGGCTGCCCTGGATGCCTTCGCCGAGGCGATGCGGCGCATTGCCGAGGAAGCCCGGGAGGACCCGGAGCGGCTGCAGCAGGCGCCGCACACCACTCCCGTCCGCAGGCTGGATGAGGCCCGGGCGGCCCGGAACCTGGTGCTACGGTACCTGCCTGCCTCGGCCTCACAACCCGCCTCCGAGCCGCGATAGACGGCGGGCGGACGGGGGGAGCGCGCTACAGGCGATGGGGTGTTGAGTGCGTCCCCATTTTCGGGTGGGGCGGGTGAGGGCCACGATGGGTGGGCGAGGGCGTTGCCCTCGCCCATCCCTTATTGCCCTCCCTCACCCGTGCGGTCCAACTGTGAGCCGTTGGCTTACGCCTGCCTGGGCTTCCAACAATCCAGGGACGCACCCCGCCGAGGGGGCGTGCCCCCCACTCGTAGAACAACGGCCCGCGGTTGCCCCGGAGCGGCCTGGTTAGACCCAATCGGGACACACCCTTCTGAGGCCGGAGGTTCGGACGCGCGCGGGGACACCGATGAGCCTCTCTCCTATCCCTGTCTCCGGCTTAAATCCTGCGGCCAGCCTCCCCACTACTCCCGCAGCACCAGCGGCATGTAGAGCCGGAAGGAAGCGGCCTCTGCCCCCAAAACCCGCAAAATCACCGAACCGCCCGACCCATCTGCGACATAGGCATACGTCCCCGAGACTGCCACGCCTGTGGCATTCCCCGGTGTGTCATAGGAGCCCACTTCCCGCAGGGCACGGGGATCCGACCCATCAATCACCCGAAGGCCTCCATCCGCTGCGTAGACATACCTCCCCCAGACCGCCACGCTCGGGGCCCACCCCAGCGTGTTGTAAAAACCTACCTCCTGAGGAGCAGAAGGATTTGACACATCGATCACCCGAAGGCCCCTATGTGCATCCGCTACATAGGCATACGCCCCTGAGACCGCTACGCCTTCGGCCCACCCCGGCGTGTCATAGGAGCCCACCGCCCGCGGGGCACGGGGATCCGCCACATCGATCACCTGAAGGCCTGCCCACCCATCCGCCACATAGGCATACCTCCCCGAGACCGCCACGCCCCGGGCAAACCCCGGCGTGTCATAGGAGCCCACCGCCCGCGGGGCACGGGGATCCGCCACATCGATCACC
>JAGHYO010000070.1 GCA_017743605.1 Thermoflexus sp.
GGACAATGTGGGGTGCTTGTTGCGGGGTGTGGCGAAGGAGGAGGTGGAGCGGGGGATGGTGCTGGCGGCGCCGGGGACGATCCAGCCGCATCGGGAGTTTGAGGCGGAGGTGTATGTGTTGAAGAAGGAGGAGGGGGGGCGGCACAAGGCGTTTTTCAGCGGGTATAAGCCGCAGTTTTACTTTCGGACGGCGGATGTGACGGGGGAGATTCAGTTGCCGGTGGGGGTGGAGATGGTGATGCCGGGGGACAATGTGAACTTGCGGGTGCGGTTGATTGCGCCGGTGGCGATTGAGGAGGGGCTGCGGTTTGCGATTCGGGAGGGGGGTCTGACGGTGGGGGCGGGCGTGGTCACCAAAATCCTGGACTAACCCCCAGGGCGGCTGAACTCGGAGAGGTGACAGCGATGGCCAAGCAGCGGTTGCGCATCCGTCTGAAGGCTTACGATCATCGGATCCTGGACGAATCCGCTCGCCGCATCGTGGAGGTAGCCGAGCGCACCGGCGCGCGGGTGATCGGGCCGATCCCGCTCCCCACCAAGCGGGAGCGGTTCACGGTGATCCGCTCGCCGTTCATTGATAAGGATGCCCAGGAGCATTTCGAGATCCGCACCCACAAGCGCCTGATCGACGTACTGGATCCGGATCCAAAGACCATCGATCAGCTGATGCGCTTGAATCTCCCGGCGGGCGTGGACATTGAGATCAAGATCTGATCCCGGGGATGATGGGCCTGGCCCAGGTGCCAGTCCCCCGATCGGAGGCTTCCGAATGAAGGGCTTGCTGGCGCGCAAGATCGGGATGACCCAGATGTTCAACGAGCAGGGCGAGGTGGTCCCGGTGACCGTCCTGCGGGCGGGGCCGTGCTACGTGACACAGCTGCGCACCCTCGAGCGGGACGGCTACGCGGCGATCCAGTTGGGGTTCGAGGAAACTCGGCCTCGCCGATTGACCCAAGGGGAGCTCGGACACTTAGTCAAGCGAAACTTGCCTGCCCTGCGGGTGCTCCGGGAGATCCGCTTCCCCAATGTGGAGACCCTGTCCCAGTATCAGGAAGGGCAGGTGCTCACCGTAGCCATTTTCTCGCCTGGGGAGCGGGTGGACGTGATCGGCCGCTCCAAGGGCCGCGGCTTTGCCGGTGGCATCAAACGGCACGGGTTCGCCCGCCAGTCAAAGACCCACGGCCAGTCGGACCGGCACCGGGCTCCCGGTTCCATCGGCACCAACACGGATCCCGGACGGGTGATCAAGGGGAAGCGCATGCCCGGCCACTATGGGAACGAACGGCTCACCGTCCGCAACCTCCAGGTGGTCTGGGTGGATCCGGAGCGCCACCTCATCGCCATTAAGGGTGCGGTCCCCGGCCCCCGAGGCGGACTGGTAATCATCCGGCAGGCCAAGCGACCATAATTAACCAGAAATCGCCCGAAGTTTGTTCCGATTCGCTTTTCCTTTCTCATAACAAAACTCTTGAACGAGATAAAATAACACATTGATTGCTTTCTTTGTCCTTCCAAAGCGAAGAGGGTGGTAGGGGGACCAGGCGGAGGCGGGGAACGCCTGCCTGTCCAGAGAAGCACGAACCATTCGCTGAGGAGATCACACGATGCAGGTTCCGGTCTGGAACATTGAAGGGCAACAGGTGGGGGAGATCGAGTTGCGGCCAGAAGTGTTTGAGGCGCCCATCCACATCCCCCTGATGCATCAGGCCTTGGTCCGGCAGCTGGCCAACGCCCGGCTGGGGACCCATCAGACCAAGACGCGGGGGGAGGTGCATTACAGCAGCCGGAAGATGTGGCCGCAGAAGCACACCGGGCGGGCCCGCCAGGGGAGCCGGGACGCCCCCCACTGGTATCACGGAGGGGTGGTGTTCGGGCCGCAGCCGCGCAGTTATGAGCAGAAGATGCCGAAGAAGATGCGTCGCGCGGCCCTGCGCTCGGCCCTCTCCGTCAAGGCCAGGGAGGGCCAGATCCTCATCCTGGACCGCCTGGAGCTGCCCGAGCCGCGGACCCGGCGGATGAAGGAGGTCCTGGAGCGGCTTCCCGTGGGCAAAAGCGCGCTCATCCTCCTGGCTGGGCCGAACGAGAACGTTCGGCGCGCGGTCCGCAACCTGCCCAACGTCGCCTATCTGCACGCCCCGTGCCTGAACGTCCGGGATCTCTTTAAATATGAGACCCTGATCATCCCGCTGGACGCTTTGGCCATGATCGAGGATTGGCTGACGCGTCCGGTGGTGCGGAAGAAGTTCGCCCTGCCCGCAGCGGGCGCTGCATCGACAGCCTGAGCCTGAGCCCTGAGTGGGGGGATAGGATATGAATCTGTATGAGGTGATCAAACGGCCCGTCATCACCGAAAGGACCACCCGCTTGAAGGAGGCGGGCCAGTACGTTTTCGAGGTAGATCCTCGGGCGAACCGCCAGCAGGTGAAGCAGGCGGTGGAGAAGCTGTTCAACGTCCAGGTGCGGGCAGTGCGGATCATCAACGTCCCCGCCAAGCGACGGCGAGACTGGCGGGCGCGGATCCTGAGCAGCAAGCCCAAGCAGGTGGTGCGCCGTCCGGGCTGGAAGAAGGCCATCGTTCAGGTGGCCCCCGGCCAGACCATCGATGTCTTCGAGGTCTAATCCGAAGCAAGAGACCTCGAGGGCGTGGGAGGGAATACCCGATGGGGATCAAGGTGTATAAGCCGACGACGCCTGGTCGCCGGAACGCAACCGGTTACACGTTTGAAGAGATCACCAAAGACGAGCCGGAGAAGTCCCTGGTTGTTCCCTTGAAGAAGCACGCCGGACGGAACTCCCAGGGACGGATCACCGTCCGCCACCGGGGAGGCGGTCACAAGCGGCTCTACCGGATCATCGACTTCAAGCGTCGGGACAAAGACGGGATCCCGGCGAAGGTGATCAGCATCGAGTATGATCCCAACCGCACCGCCCGGATCGCCCTCCTGCAATATGCGGATGGGGAGAAGCGCTACATCTTGGCTCCCCTGGGCCTGCAGGTGGGGGATGTGGTGATGAGCGGGCCTCAGGCCGAGATCCGAGCGGGCAACGCCATGCCCCTGGCCAACATCCCGGTGGGGACGCTGGTGCACAACGTAGAGCTGTATCCGGGACACGGCGGTCAGCTCGTCCGGGCTGCAGGGGCGGCAGCGCAGCTGCTGGGCAAGGAGGAAAGCCACGCCATCCTGCGCCTGCCCTCGGGGGAGATCCGGAAGGTCCGCCTGGAGTGCTACGCCACCATCGGCCAGGTGGGGAACCTGGAACACGTGAACATCCGCTTGGGCAAGGCCGGCCGCAAGCGCTGGCTGGGCATCCGCCCCACCGTCCGCGGCTCGGCCATGTCCCCGCGGGATCATCCCCACGGGGGCGGCGAGGGGCGGGCGCCCATCGGCCTGCCCCACCCGAAGACTCCGTGGGGCAAGCACGCCCTGGGCAAGAAGACTCGGCGCAACAAGGCCACGGACAAACACATCATCCAGCGCCGGCAGAGGAAGGCATAAGCGGGAGGTGATCGGGGATGGGCCGTTCGCTGAAGAAGGGTCCTTACTGTGACCCCAAGCTCCTGAAGAAAATCGAAGAGCTTAACCGCCGGGGCGAGAAGCGGGTGATCCGCACCTGGTCCCGCGCCTCAGTGATCTTCCCCCAGATGGTCGGCCACACCATCGCCGTCCATGATGGACGGCGCCACGTGCCGATCTACATCACCGAGCAGATGGTGGGCCACCGTCTGGGCGAGTTCGCCCCCACCCGGACCTACCGAGGGCACACCGTGAAGGAGAAGAAGACGGGGGTACGGTAAGACCCCAAAGGAGAACCTGGAGGGAGATGGACGATGACCCATCGGGTTCGGGCGGTTGCACGCTCCATCCGGATCTCGCCCTACAAGGCGCGCCTGGTTTGCAACTTGGTGAAGGGGATGCGGGCGGAGGAGGCCCTGGACGCGCTCCGTTTCACGCCCAAGAAGGCGGCGCGCTATGTGGAGAAGCTCATCCGCTCCGCCATGGCCAACGCGGAGAACAACTATGGCCTGTCGCCCGCGGACCTTTACGTGGTCGACATCCGGGCCGACGACGGACCGCGCTACAAGCGGGTCCGCTTCGCTGCCCGCGGCCGGGTCCGCCCGATCCTCAAGCGGACGACGCATCTCACGGTGGTTCTGGAGGAGCAGGCGAGCGAATGAGACGGTTTGCCGTAGAGGATCCGCAGAGATAAAGAGGAGGTCGTCTTGGGTCGAAAAGTTCATCCCATCGGTTTCCGTCTGGGCATCACCAAGAACTGGCTGGCCCGCTGGTATGCCGAGAGCCAGGAGTATGTGGAGCTGCTCCACGAGGATCTCCAGATCCGGCAGTTTGTGAAGGAGCAGCTCAAGGAGGCAGGGATCTCGCGCATTGAGATCGAGCGCTTCCCCAAGCAGATCAACCTCTACATCCACGCCGCCCGGCCGGGAATCGTCATCGGCCGCAAGGGCATGGGGATCAAGCAGCTGCGCCAAGCGGTCGAGGAGATGACCGGCAAGAGGGCGCGGGTGGAGATCGTGGAGGTGCCCCGGCCGGAGCTGGAGGCGGTCATCGTGGCGGAGAGCATTGCCCAGCAGATCGAGAAGCGGGTCAGCCACGCCCGCGCCATGAAGCGGGCGATCCAGCAGACCATGCGCGCCGGGGCCAAGGGGATCCGCATCACAGTTTCCGGCCGGCTGGGCGGGGCAGAGATGTCCCGCACGGAGACCCTGATGGAGGGCCGAGTCCCCCGCCACACCCTAAGGGCGGACATCGATTACGCCCTGGCCGAGGCGACCACCAAATGGGGCAAGATCGGGATCAAGGTCTGGATCTACCGGGGCGACACCGAGCCGGGCGTTTACGTTCAGCAGACCGCGGAGATGGTCGCCCGGGTCACCTCGGCGCAACGGGGAGGGTGAGCGATGCTGATGCCCAAGCGCGTCAAATACCGCAAGCAGATGCGTGGGCGGATGAAGGGCAAGGAGACCCGAGGTGTGGAGCTGGCCTTCGGCGAATATGGGCTCCAGGCCCTAGAGCCGTGCTGGCTGACCGCCCGCCAGATCGAGGCCGCCCGCCGCGCCATCGTCCGCTTCCTGCGCCATCGAGGCAAATACTGGATCCGGGTCTTCCCCGACAAGCCGGTGACCCGCAAGCCGGCCGAGACCCGCATGGGCAAGGGGAAGGGGAACGTGGACCACTGGGTGACCGTGGTGCGGCCGGGACGCATCCTTTTTGAGATCGGCGGAGTGAGCGCCGACATCGCTCACGAGGCCCTGCGGCAGGCTTCCTACAAGCTGCCCATCCAAACGCAGATCATCACGGCTGAGGAACAGCAGGTCTGATCTCGGTGTTCAGATGCGATCACGCAGGGAGGAAGCTGTGGCCTTGCGTCCGGAGGAGATCCGCAAGTGGTCAGATGAAGAGATCCGCAACCGTCTGGAACAGGCTCGTCGGGAGCTGTTCCATCTGCGTCTGCAGTGGGGGATGAACCAGCTCAAGGATGTGAACCGCCTCCGCGCTCTGCGCAAGGACATCGCCCGCATGCTCACCATCCTGCAGGAGCGGGAGCTGGCTCAGGGAGGTCGGCGATGAAAGACCGTCGCAAGCGCCTCATCGGACGGGTAACCAGCGATAAGATGGATAAGACGGTGGTGGTGACGGTGGAGGAGCTGGTGCGCCACCCGCTGTATGGCAAGGTGATCCGCCGTCGCCGCAAGTTCATGGCCCACAACGAAGGGAACCTGGCCCGCGTGGGCCATCTGGTCCAGATCGTGGAGTCCCGCCCTCTGAGCCGACGCAAGCGCTGGGTGGTGGAGGCGATCCTAGAGCAGGCCCACAAGCCAGCGGAGCCGGTGCCAGAGCAGCCGCCCGGCGAGGAGATCGTGGCGAAGTAGCCGGAGGTTCATCCATGATCCAGCAGGAAACTCGCCTCAAAATTGCGGACAACACCGGTGCCCGGGAGATCTTAGTCATCCGGGTGCTGGGGGGATCCTATCGCCGCTACGGGTATGTGGGGGATGTGGTGGTGGCCGCGGTGAAAGACGCCATTCCAACAGCCACCGTGAAGAAAGGCGAAATCGTGCGCGCGGTGATCGTCCGGACGGCCAAGGAATACCGGCGGCCGGATGGCTCCACCATCCGCTTCGACGACAACGCGGCGGTGATCCTGGACGAGTTCGGCAACCCGAAGGGGACGCGGATCTTTGGGCCGGTGGCCCGGGAGCTACGCGATAAGGGCTTCACCAAGATCATCTCCCTGGCTCCGGAGGTGCTGTGAGCGCGAGAGGAGGGAGCGGCAGCCTGTTTCGCAGCCCACAGGCTGGCAGGCAATTCGTGGCCGCGGCCCGATGCTGGATCGAGACTGCTGCTTCCTGATCGTGGAAATAATAGATGCTTCCCATTGGTCTGATTCGGTAAAGGAATTTTTCCCTCTTGGGAGAAGAGGGCCTATGGCTGCCAAGATCAAAAAGAAGGATCGGGTCCTGGTGATCGCCGGAAATGAGCGGGGCGCTCAGGGAGAGGTCCTGCGGGTGTTCCCGAAGGAGAACCGGGTGACGGTCTCCGGGGTCAACATCGTCAAGAAACACCAGCGCCCCCGCCCTACCGGGCGCGGGCGGGTCGGCGGCATCATCGAATTTGAGGCGCCCATTCATATTTCGAATGTGATGCTGATCTGCCCCAAATGCAATCTCCCCACCCGGGTGGGCTTCGTCGTGGAGGGGGGGCGCAAGTTGCGCCAGTGCAAGAAGTGCCAGGCTACCTTCGTGTGAAACTGGGGGAGGCGACAGGATGGCGGAGGCGACGACCGGGGTGATCCCACGCCTGAACCAGCGGTATCTGGAGGAGGTCCGCCCGGCCCTGATGCGCGAGTTCGGCTACCGCAACGTCATGGAAGTCCCGCGGATCTGGAAGGTGGTGGTCAACGTCGGAGTGGGGGAGGCGGTAGCCAACCCCAAGGCCCTGGATTACGCCGTCCAGCACATCGCCGCCATCACCGGCCAGAAGCCTTTGGTGACCAAGGCCCGCAAATCCATCGCCGCCTTCAAGCTGCGGGCGGGGCGCCCCATCGGGGTCAAGGTCACCCTGCGGGGGGACCGCATGTGGGCGTTCCTGGATCGGCTGTTCAACGTGGCCTTGCCTCGCATCCGGGACTTCCGAGGGGTCTCCCCCGATTCCTTCGACGGCCGGGGGAATTACACCCTGGGGCTGCGGGAACAGCTGGTCTGGCCAGAGATCGATTACAGCCAGGTGGATAAAGTCCGGGGGATGGAGATCACCATTGTGACCACGGCGAAGACCGACGCCGAGGCGCGACGGCTGCTTGAGCTGCTCGGAATGCCGTTCCGCAAAGGATAGGTCCCGGCAGGAGGGATTCCCATGCTGCATCCGGAGGGGAGCACGTGGCCCGAAAATGCATGAGCTATCGTGAGATGCGCCGGAAATACAAAGTGCGGGTGCGGAACCGATGCCGCCGGTGCGGCCGGCCCCGGGCTTACATCCGCCGCTTCGCCCTGTGCCGGATTTGCTTCCGGGAGCTGGCCCTCCAGGGGCTGATCCCGGGCGTCCGCAAGAGCAGCTGGTGATCCCCGCCTGATGGGGAACATCTGAACAGGAGTGAAACCGATGAGCGCGGTGACGGATCCGATTGCCGATATGCTCACCCGAATCCGAAACGCTTCGATGGTGGGGCACAGCCGAGTGGCCATCCCCAGCTCGAAGTTCAAGGTGGCTATCGCCCGGGTGCTTAAGGAGGAGGGCTACATCGAGGATTTCCAAATCACGAGCGATCGGCCGCAGCCGAAGTTGATCATCAAGCTCAAATACGTCGGCGAGCGACGTTTCCGCAAGCCGGCCATCTCAGGGTTGAGGCGGGTGAGCAAGCCGGGCCGTCGGGTATATGTGGGCAAGGAGGAGATCCCGCTGGTGATGAGCGGGATGGGCATCGCTATCCTCTCCACCCCGAAAGGGGTGATGACGGATAAGCAGGCCCGCCGCCTGGGGGTCGGCGGCGAAATCCTCTGCTATATCTGGTGAGGGAGGAAGCCGTGTCGCGCGTGGGCAAGAAGCCGATCCCGATCCCACCGGGGGTCCAGGTCCAGATCGAGGGCTCGACGGTGACGGTTACGGGGCCAAAGGGGACCCTCACCCAGACCTTCCATCCGTCGATGCAGATCTCCATCGAGGACGGCCATCTGGTGGTGCGGCGTCCTTCAGACGACCGCAAACACAAGGCCATGCACGGCCTGACCCGGGCCTTGCTGGCGAACATGGTCACCGGTGTCGCCCAGGGTTTTCAGCAACACCTGCGCATCGAAGGGGTGGGCTACCGAGCTGAGCCTATGGGCAAGGCCATCGTGCTCTACCTGGGGTATTCCCACCCCCTCGTCGTGGAGCCGCCGGAGGGGATCACCCTCGAGGTGAACGCCCGCGATCGCATCATCACCGTCTCCGGCATCGATAAGCAGCAGGTGGGCCAGGTGGCCGCAAAGATCCGGGCCCTGCGGCCGCCGGAGCCCTATAAGGGCAAAGGGATCCGCTACACTTACTGGAAGGGCAATCGTTGGGAGGACGAGCCGATCCGGCGCAAGGCCGGGAAGGCTGGCAAGGCCAAGTGACATCCTCGGGCCCAGGGACAGAATCCTGGACCTGCGGAGGAGCTGCGAATGAGCTGGGAGCATCCACGGGACGAAGGACGCCGTCGACGACATCTGCGGGTCCGCAAAAAGGTCTTCGGGACGCCGGAGCGGCCGCGGCTTTCGGTTTTCCGGAGCCTGAAACACATCTATGCCCAGATCATCGACGACACGCGGGGGATCACCCTGGCTGCGGCCTCCACGTTGGATTCCGAGCTGCGGGCCCAGTTGGATGGGTTGAACAAGACGGAGAAAGCCCGCCTGGTGGGCCGTCTGATCGCCCAGCGGGCCCTTGCGAAGGGGATCCATAAGGTGGTGTTCGACCGGGGCGGCTACAAATACCACGGCCGAGTGAAGGCCCTGGCCGATGCCTCCCGTGAAGCCGGACTGGAGCTCTAACCAGACGAGGTGACCATGGCGGAGATCCAGGAAGTCTCGACAGTGGACTACGAAGAGCGCATTGTGGACATCGCTCGGGTGGCGAAGGTCCACAAGGGGGGTCGTTCCTTCTCCTTCCGGGTGGTCGCTGTGGTCGGCGATCGCAACGGACGGGTGGGAGTAGGAATCGGCAAAGCCCGCGCCGTCCCGGAGGCCATGCGCAAGGCCACCGAGCGAGCCCGCCGAAACATGAAGAAGATCGCCCTGCTGGGGACCACGATCCCCCATCCGGTGGAGGTCAAGTTCGGGGCCACCCGCTTGATCCTGCGACCCGCCTCGCCGGGCACCGGCGTGATCGCCGCCGGCGGGGTCCGCGCCGTCCTGGAGGCCGCCGGGATCCGGGACGTGCTGACCAAGATCCTGGGGAGCACCAACCCGGTCAACGTGGTCTACGCTGCGATGAAAGGGCTGGAGATGCTCCGCTCCCCGGAGGAGGTGGCCCAAATCCGAGGGAAGCCGGTTGAGGAAGTGATGCCACCGTGGAGCCGGAGGCGCCATGAAGGCTGAAGGGACCCGCTGTTTGCGCATCACGCTGGTGAAAAGCCCCATCGGGTATTCCCAGCGTCAGCGCCGCACCCTGCGCACCCTGGGGTTGCGCCATCTAAACGATGTGGTGGAGTGGCCGGACACCCCGGTGGTGCGGGGGATGGTGGCCAAGG